>JAJRUK010000049.1 GCA_024277835.1 Planctomycetota bacterium
CCCACCTCGTTCTGACCCGATCCATGAATGCGATAATTCTCGTCCGTGAGGTTCTCCAACGCAACCGTCAGATTCACATTCTCGTCGAGTTGCCACCCGCTTCGCAGCGAAAACACCGTGTAACCCGGCGTTCCGCCCGGCGGAATGCGGCTTGTGTCTGCCTGATCCCGACTCGATAGATCGTCCTGATTATCCGCGATCGTGACGAGTCCTTCGACCCAAAAATCGCCCGAAGGATGATCCCACCGAACCCCGGCGAGACCCGACACCGGCATCAAACGAGAGATCGGTTCTCGAACGCTTCGAGGGCGAGACGACGGGAATGTATCGACTTCGCCATCGATCCACGTCAGGTTTCCAAACGCCGTCCACTGCGGAAGGAACCGATAACTCGTCGAAAACTCAATGCCCTGTACAAAACCGTCGCCGCCGTTGCGTTTCGTAACCTCGAACTCGTCCTCGATCATAATCCCTGTCGGCACCCGAACGATCATATCGTTGATCAGCGTGTGGAAATACGCGGCCTGCATGGACCAGTTCTCGTACTCCGTCTTGATCCCCGCTTCAAACGAAATAAACGTCTCCGGATCAAGCCCCGGCGCGGGCGTCTCAATCTCGTTGCTGCGAGCAGAGTCAAAACGCGTCAGGTCAGACAGATTCGGAGCACGAAACCCCTGCGACACCGACCCGAAAAAGTTCACATGCTCAGGAACCACGTGATAGACCAACCGAGCACTACCAACGACCGACCACCATTCGTCCGACAGCGACGTACGCCGACCCAGCATCGGATCGCTCACTCGGTTCGCCTCGGCCCGGGCATAGTTCACGCGAGCACCGAAAATGAAGTCGAGACGATCCGAAACACTGATTTCATCCTGCAAATAAAGCCCCAGCAGATCATAACTCGCCTCGTCCGCCACAGGCCCTTGAATCCGGTTGCGCGTCGAAAACGAGTTTACGTTATCGTGATAGTATTCGACCCCGTACGTCAGATACCCAATCGAACTCGGACTTTCAAACTGCGCCGTCGCTCCAAATGTCCCGGCATAGAACCCCTGACGATCACGCCGGCCACTGCCTCGGATACGATCTCGAGACTCGCGCTGCTCCTGCCACGACAAACTTAACCGCATCGTTTCGATAAACGAATCCATATTCTCCGCATGAAGCTGAACGTAAGTCAGCCGTCGCTCTTGATCCAGATCGCGACGCCGATCCGTCCCAACCGTCGTCCCCTTAAAACTCTCGGCGAAAATCGTGCGATGCGTCCGCGGAACGTTATTCTGCTCAACCTCCTGATGAGCAATCACCAGGCGCGTATCCGGATTGAAAAAATACTCGATCTTAAAGTCGGCGTCCCACTCTTCGTACCCGGTATTGGATTGCTCGCCCGTCCCGCGCCCCGCCCGAAGCGATCCGAAATCTTTAAACGTACCGCCCAACCACAAACCAAGCTTCTCACCCCACGTCGCGTTTAGCTCGTACCGATACATGTGCGACGACTCGCCGCTGGAATAACGATACGACAACCGCTGGCTGACATTCGTGCCGTCGCCGTAACCGCTAGGCCCCTTCGTGATCGCGTTGACCGTTCCACCAACCGCATCCGACCCGTACAACACAGACGAAGGCCCCTTCACCACCTCTAGTCGATTCAACGAAAACGGATCAACGGTGTTCCAATACTGATTTGGACCTGGGCGAAACACTGAGTTATTCAAGCGAATCCCATCAATCATCAACAGGTTGTGAAACCCCGTAAAACCGCGAATGTACGGCGACCCTTGGCCGTTCGAGGTCCGCTGCACCATGATCCCCGGTAGTTCCCGAAGTGCTTCCGGCGTCGAGCGAAACGAAGCATCCCGAATATCGCCCGCGGTCACAGAGTGCGTCGAGAAAGATAGATCGAAGGGCTTCTCCGGTCGGCGCGTCGCGGTGATGACCACTTCATCAAGCGTCGGCTCAGTGACCCCCTTTACCGGAACATCACCATCAACCGCATCGCTGCCCGCCGGTGTTTCTTTCGTGTCGCTATCCGCTTGCTCATTGACCCGCTTCGATTCATCCTGCGCAGACGAAATCGACCCCGCAGGAGAACTCTGTGCCAACAAACCCGCTGGCCCAATGAACACGATCAAGACCGACCACACCGTGCACACACGCATCCGAAACCATCCTGATCCTACCGCACAACGATCAGACATCTTGCCGATTTCCATATCGAAGGGCCTCCATACCCGGTCCGCCGCTTCCGAAGACACCGGGAGCTATTCGCATTACGTAGCACAGCTTTACTGGCCGCCGCTGAGTCCACCAATCAAATCATTCACCAACGTCGAAATGCCTCCGCTGAGGCCGTCCGTCACGCCGATTGACACGCCATCGCGCAGCGCCCTGTCGCAGCCAGTCGAAGCGACGACGCACGCCATGAGAAACAACGCCACCGCCGAGAATTTTCGCATCTTCATGTTCTTGTCCTTTTCTTGATTCATCTGTTGAATTCGAGCCAACGACGCGGGAGGCCCGCCGCATCGCCCGATCCCGCGCCGGGTCACCGCGATCGCGGTTCGACGAATCTAAAGACTCTGCCCAGTGGGTCAATCCCGAACAACAACCGCCCGCCATGTTAAGAAAAGATCGCACGAACCAACCGCGCCGTTCTCCCGAACGA
>JAJRUK010000050.1 GCA_024277835.1 Planctomycetota bacterium
CCCCCGCCGTGACCGCCGTGACCATGTCCGGCGCGTTCACGACTCGAACAACCACCGACAGAAATCGCAGCCACGGACACAGCGCCAATCGCCAATCGACTCATTCGCCTCATCGCTTCAGCCTCCTACGCTGTGTCTTCGATTCGTGTTGACGCCGCAGAATGCAAGAGCACAAACCGGCGATAGTAAGCGATCCCCAGACAGGTCAGCGGAATCGCCAAGAGCAACCCAAGAAAACCCAACAACTTGCCCCAGATAAACACGCCGAGCAAAATCGCCACAGGTCGCAACCCTGTGACCTTGCCCATGATGCGCGGAACAAGCAGCGCATCCTGTATGACCTGCACAACCGCAAAAACGCCGAGCGTCATCGCAACAGACCCAACGAAGCTCGCGTCTCCTTCCAAGGCTCGCAACCCCGCAAGGATCATCGCCGGCAAAATCGCCACGAGCTGCAAATACGGAACCATGTTGAGCAGCCCAATGAACAGCCCAAACGGAACCGCCATCGGCAACCCCATGACCGTAAACCCGACCGCAAACAGCGTCCCGACAAAAAACGCAACCAGCGACTGCCCGCGAAAGTATTGCCGAAGGGCCGTGTTAAACTGACCAAGAAAGTCAATGATCTCGTCTTTGTAATTCGGCGGTAGCAGGTCGCGCGCCGTTTGCACATACTCAGGATAGTCTAGCAGCAAGAACACGAGATAGATCAGAACAATAATCAACCCCGTCAACGCGAGCATAAAACTCACGACGAAGCTGACAACCGTCCACCCGCCGACAGCTACCTGCTTTGCGGCGCTCAGAGCAACCCCCCTGAAGGCGTCCGACTTCACAAACGCGATCGAGTCTTCAAGCATACGCCCCAAAACGGTCCCGGAAACTTCTTGCCGCAGCGCCGCAAATCGCTCGGCCCGCGAATGCTCGTTGGCTGGGTCGTGAAACTCCCCCCAACCGTCCACAAGCTCTGACCATCCTAGCGTCGAGCTATCCGCCGCCGTTTCCGCGTCGTCGGAAGCGTCGGGCGTCGCCTGTGGCACGATCGGTCTGACCGCGACGGTCTCAGCGAGATCGTTCTGAAGTTTTTCGAGGCTGGTCCCGAATCGCGACATCTGCGATATCACCAGCGGGACCACAACAAGGATCGACGCAGCCACAACCACGAGCAACCCCGTGAGCGTCAACCCAACCGCCACCCCCCGCCGGCTGGTTCTGGCTTCCAACGAGGTCACAATCGGGTTAAGAAGATAGGCGAGTACAACAGCCAGCGCAAACGGCAGGAGCACATCAGACAGGTAGCGCAAAAGAAAAAAGACGCCAACAACGGCGAGGGTCGTCAAGACCATCCGCACGACGCGATCAAATGTATATTTTTCCTGCCCGCCGGTCATATTTCGCACCGAACGCCATTGAAACCGAGGGGACGCGAGTTGGCAACCGCGTAAAAGGGTCGAAAGCCGTCCACTGTCACGTCAAGATCACGCTTAACCGAAACGTATGAACCCAATTCACAGAAAAATTCCTTGACCGCGGCCTCAAACCTCTGCTACAGTGTGGCTGTCATGTTTCGACTCCACTGTTTATGTGGGGTCCGCCTGAAGCTGAAGTCGGGGCACGTCGGAAAGCGCGTTCCCTGCCCGTCTTGCAAATCGGTGATCCATGTAGTCACAGCGGGCGACTCAGTTGACGACGCGGACGTATCGCATGCGATTGTTGTTGACGAGGGTTCCGCGCGCGTCGGGGATCAGATTTTCCTATCGGGAAGTGACCCGCTGATTGGCGGGAAGCTCCCCAGCACGCATCTGGTGCTTCCCGGCACGCAAGTGTCGCGTTCGCATTTTCAGCTCACCCCCGACGGCGGAACGTGGCAAATCCAAGACCTCGGAAGCAGCAACGGCGTATTCGTTAACGGCGAGCGCGTTCAACAGCACACCCTGTCCCCCGGCGACTCAATGCGGATCGGCGAGTACAAGCTGCGTTACGAAGACGCGCGGGCCGTCGGTCGTACTCTGGAAGTTCAGGACGATCCGCCAGCCGATGACGGGATGATGTTCAACCTCGTCGAGGAAGCCGCCGCAGCGCCATCTCGCGAAGCGTTGGAATCGACCGAGCCGAAAGAGCCGGGTCCGATCTGTCCATCGTGCGACGAACAACTCGCCTCCGGAGCAAAAATCTGTATCGATTGCGGGATTAACGTGACAACCGGTCGAGCAATGATCACGTCGCAAGAATCCGGTTTGGACGAAACGTACTCGGTCGCGGAGAGCATCATCCGAATCGCTAGTTGGATCATTCCCGTTGGTGTCTATCCGATTGCGTCTGAGGCGTTTGGAATTCGCAAACCGCACATCATTCGCGCTATTGCCGTCGTAACGATCGCCGTATCAATGTGGTTCTTGGTGTTGGATTGGACAGGTTCGCCCAAAGCTTCGTCCATCAAGAACCTGATGCTCTGGTCTGGCGAAGCACAGGTAGAACCTGAAACACTGGCGATGATGTATTTCACCGCCGGGTGGGGCGACGCCGAGGCCTTTGAAGACGCCCTGATCAACCAGCCCGAGGACGCGCCGGTGGAAGACGCGATCGTCGCCGCCCACGAATCACTCACGCCCGAGCAGCAGTGTCTCGGAACATACCAGCCATCTCAACTGCTCACGCACGCGCTTCTCCACGGCGGAGTACTTCACCTTCTCGGGAACTTGTTGTTCCTGATGGTATTCGGTACGCGGGTCAATGCCCTCATCGGGGGTATCGGAGCGATAGTGGTCTATCCGATCCTCGCTGTCGCGGGCGGACTTGGTCACATGTGGTCAAGTGTGGACGCGCCGCTCCACCCGATGCTCGGCGCTTCCGGGGCGATCATGGGGCTTGCCGGGATGTATATCGTTCTTTTCCCAGCCCACAAGGTCCACATGGCCGCGTGGTGGCGATGGGGTCTGTTCCGCCGTTTTTCCCTCTCGCTTAACATCTTCACGATGCGCGGATTCTGGGTTGTAGCGTTTTATATTGCCTTTGACGTCGTGTTCACGGCCATGGGCATCGATGACGGAACCGCACATTGGGCGCATCTCGGCGGGTTTATCGTCGGAATGGGCATCGCGACGCTCCTCCTTCTTTCGCGTCTCATCAATGCGCGCGGCGGCGATCTTTTTTCTGTTCTGCTGGGTCGCCATGCGTGGGCGCTGGTCGGGCGCCCCAGCACGACTCGAAAAGCTATTCTTGGCGGTTGAGACTGCTCCCGGTCGATTATTCGGACGCCTCATGTTCGGGCATTCCGCTTGGCCGGTGAAACCTGTATACTGCGGTGCTCGGCATGCCGAGAGATCCTTGACTCCAAATGTCCGCGCGGGCTGAAGCCTGCGGCTCGGGATCCGAGTTTTTCGTTCGGGGACAACCGGGAAACGACGCCTTTACACACTCGAAAAGTTGATATGGCAGACCTTAGTCTGATTCGAAATTTTAGCATCGTCGCTCACATCGATCACGGCAAGAGTACGCTTGCGGATCGCATCCTTGAGAAGACCGGCGCTGTGACCGCGCGCGAGCTTCGCGCACAGTACCTCGACGACATGGACCTCGAACGCGAGATGGGCATCACCATCAAAGCGAACCGGGCCACCGTGCCGTACAAGTTCGAGGGCAAAGAGTACATGCTCAACCTGATCGACACCCCCGGGCATGTTGATTTTCACTACGAGGTCTCGCGGGCGCTGGCTGCGTGCGAGGGCGTGCTCGTTCTGGTCGACGCAACACAGGGCGTCCAGGCGCAGACCGTCGCGAACGCCTACCTCGCGCTCGAGTCCGATCTGGAAATGATCCTGGTCATCAACAAGATCGACCTGCCATCCGCTCGCGCAGAAGACATGGCCCTCGAAGCGGAACAAGTCCTTGGGCTGGATGCGTCCGAAGCCATCTTCACCAGCGGCAAGACCGGCGAAGGAATCGAGGAGCTTTTCGCGTCTATCATTAAGAACATCCCCCCCCCAAAGGGTGATCCGGGGGCGAAACTCAAGGGCTTGATCTACGACGCCAAGTCCGATCCGCATCGTGGCATTGTCTGTCATACGCGCGTGTTCGACGGCTCTTTCAAGCGCGGCGACAAGGTGCGACTGATGGCCTGCGATCGAGAGTTCATCGTCACCGACGTCGGCAAGTTCAAACCCAAACCGACCTCCGTCCCGTCACTGAGTGCGGGCGAGGTGGGGTACTTCTTTGCAGGCATTAAAACCCTTGCAGACGTCAACATCGGTGACACGCTAACTCTATCAGCGAACCCGACCGACGAGCTTTTGCCAGGATACGAAGCCCCGCAGCAGATGGTCTTTTGCGACTTCTACCCGGGCATTGGCAGCACCACCGACCAACTTCGACACGCGATGGAGACGCTTTGGCTTAACGACAGCTCGTTTACGTATCAGACGGCGAGTTCCGACGCACTGGGGATCGGATTTCGCTGCGGGTTCCTCGGGTTACTCCACATGCGGATCATTCAGGAAAGGCTCGAGCGCGAGGGCGACGTCTCCGTGATGCAAACCGCGCCCACCGTCACGTATGAAATTCTCCTCAAAGACGGGACGATCACGAAGATCGAATCACCAAGCGAACTGCCCGACCTGAGCAATGTCGAGGAAATTCGCGAGCCGTTTGTTGATGGCCAGCTCATCGTGCCCGCGGAGTTCGTCGGGGCCGTCATGCAACTCGCCATGGACCGCCGCGGTCGTCACAAGAAGACCGAATACCTCTCCCCGACGCGTGTGATGATGACCTACGAGCTTCCCCTCTGCGAGATCATTTACGACTTCTACGACAAACTCAAAAGCTGCACCAAGGGGTACGGGACCGCCGACTACCACATGAAAGACTTCGAGATGGGCGACCTGATCAAAATGGACATCCTCGTCAACGGCGCTCCGGTCGACGCGCTGTCGGTCATCGTTCACCGCGACAAAGCTCAGTGGCGAGGTCGTAAGCTCATCGAGCGCCTGAAGAAGGAAATCAACCGTCACCAGTTTGAGATTCCCCTTCAGGCGGCGATCGGTGCGAAAATTATTGCACGCGAGACGATCCGGGCCTTTCGAAAAGACGTCACCGCCAAGTGCTACGGTGGAGATATCACACGAAAAAGAAAGCTGCTCGAAAAGCAAAAAGAGGGGAAAAAGAGGATGCGAACGGTGGGTAACGTGGAAATCCCGCAGGAAGCGTTTCTCTCGATCCTCGACCCCGACGACTAGACAGGAGAACGGGTCTGCGGGGTCAAGTCGCCCCGCAAACCCGCCCGATCCCAAATTACGCCCGGCAGGACTCGAACCTGCAACCTACTGGTTCGAAGCCAGTTACTCTATCCAATTGAGCTACGGGCGCGTCGGCGCGTGGAACAGGTCATGCTTGACCCGCCACGCTCAGCCACCATTATACTTCCCGTGAGACCAAGGTCTACCCAAAGGTCGAACGCCCCAACGTGCATCGAGGTCGGAGCGGGTGGGGAACTTGCGTCTTGCGTACTTGAGGGTATACAATCCCGGGTCTTTTGAGGTTGAAGAATGACGGAAGCAACAATGACGGAAAAGGCCAACGACGAAACCAAGACAAAACCGGCTGACGGTGCCGATGCGGTCGCCACGAGCGCAGCTGCCACCCCTCCGGCCGCAGGCGCCGCGACTCCAGCTGCAGGCGCCGGTGCGCCGGCTGCGCCCCCAAGGCGTCAACTCGGCGTCAAAGAGCCGATCATCTTCAAGTGGAAACTGCTTGGCGGCGCGGGCGACGTGATGTTGACCTTGTTCAAGTCTACCGAGCGCGAAGATGTCGATGCGCAGTTTGAGCGCGTTCAGCGCGAGGGGTACTACACAAACCTTAAGATCGTCGAAGCGGACGCCAAGGTTCCGCAATCCAAGAAAGTCAAAGACTCGTTCGATAAAGAACGTCAACAGATGGGGTCTGTCGCAGAGAAGAAAGCGCGGGAGGAAAAGAAACCTCGCACGAAGGAAGTCCTCGGCGAACCCAAACTGATCAGAATCGGTCGGACCAAGGCCGCCATCGCAAAGGCCGCCGCCGCGGAAGCAAAGAAGCTCGCCAAGAAAGCCGCCAAGAAGAAGCCCAAGAAAGCATCGAAGAAGGCAGCCAAGAAAAAGGCCAAAACCAAGAAGGTCGCCAAGACGGCAACAAAGAAAGCGGCCAAAAAAGTAGTCGCCAAGAAGAAGGTCACAAAGGCCGTGAAGAAAAAGGCGAAAGCAAAAGCCGCCCCCGCCAAAAAGAAAAAGAAAGCGACCTCGCCTGCGACCAAACGCCGAAAGCGGTAGCAAGCAAGACACGACGACAGCCCGCGCGGAGTCCCAGTCGGCAACAAACCCGCGCACGCAAAAGCTAGAACCGCGCGACACCCTACCCTAAAAGAGCTTCGCCGTCGCCGCACGAATCGCCACCGCTGTCCCGCGTACCGTCCCTACTGGCTTACCCACCAAGCTCCGACCCGCAAACGGCGTGTTTCGACCCAGCGAGAGAAACTGCTCTGGCGTTACGCACCAGTTCGCCTCGGGGTCGATGAGCGTAAGCTCAGCGACGCCGCCAGGAACGATCCCCTTACGCGTTCGATGCAACACCCGAACAGGCCCAGACGTGAACCACTCAACCAAGCGACTCCAATCCGCCAAACCCGATTGAATCATCGCCTCGGCTGCGATGCCAACTGCCGTTTCCAATCCCACGATCCCCGCCGGCGCTTTCAAGAACCCGACATCTTTTTCATTCGCAGCGTGCGGCGCGTGATCCGTCACGATGCAGTCAATCGTTCCGTCAAGCAAACCCTGACGACAGGCATCAACGTCGGATTGCGGGCGAAGCGGTGGATGCATTTTCGTATTCGGGTCGGAATCCAAACAAGCGTCGTCGGTGAGCAGTAGATGGTGCGTACAGACTTCGGATGTGACGGGAAGCCCCTCGCGTTTCGCCTTCCGTACTAATTCCACCGCTTTCGCCGTCGAGATGTGCGCGACATGGTATCGACCGCCCGTCTTGCGACACAAGTCAATATCGCGATCGATCATCGCCTCTTCCGACCGAGGATCCAGACCGGGCATACCGATCTGCTTCGAAACTGTACCCAGATGCATCACCCCGCCATCAGAAATCGCTTTGTATTCGCAATGTTGAATCAAGACCGTATCGACCTTCGCCGCCTGCTCAAAAGCAGCGAGCATGATCGCGTCGTCTTCGACCCCGTCGCCGTCGTCCGTAAATGCGACTGCCCCAGCATCCTGAAGCAATGCAAAATCGGTCAGCTCTTCCCCCTTACGACCCTTCGTGATTGTTGCGGTCGGTAGCACCGTCGCACTCGCAACGCTAGAGGATCGATCCAACACAAGTCGAATCGCTTCGGGCGTATCAAGCGGCGGCGCGGTGTTCGGCATGCATGCCACAAGCGTAAACCCGCCAGACGCAGCGGCGAGTGTCCCCGATTCGATCGTTTCCTTGTGCGTCTGACCCGGCTCGCGAAGGTGAACGTGAATATCCCAAAACCCCGGCGACACAATCAAACCAGACGCATCGACCTTGTGGGCGTCCGCCCCGGGTTCTGCTGCGATCTTCCCGTCAACGACAAAAACATCCGCAACTTCATCGCGCTGCGAGATCGGATCAATAACGCGTGCCCCTTCGATCGTCAGGGCGGAGTGTTCACTACGAGTTAGCATATGACTGTTCACGTCTACACCAGCTAACTTGCTGGCAGCACGACGTCCTCCGGATTTTCCTGATTCGGCAAAAAGTTATCTTCGCAGCTTTCAACGTAGCCGCACCGCTCGCAAATACTTTTACAATGTCGCGCGACCAGGTCGCCCGCTTCGCACATCGGACACATGACACCCGTCGGTCGCGTGGCCTCGTCGTTTGTTCGACTGTCAATCGTCATCAGGGCGACTCCTTTCGCACATTCGGAACGGACCATCCGCAGCAGTACGGAACAGACGGTACTATATCTGACCGGTCGCGGGCGTCCACGGCGATGGCCCGGCATTACTAACAGCAAATCAGCATGCGCGGAACAGCGACTTCGCCGTGGCTGAGCACCTCTTTGCCGCGGTCCGCCCAAGCGTGTACGCTTTCCTGCTAACCTGATCGGAGGTTCGCAACACCCGACACCTGAAGGGATCGTATTCGATGTATACACGACAATTGATGAGCATCCTGACCGGACTGATGTGCATGATGAGTGGCTGTGTAAGCGCCGATCTCGTCCTGCGTAACGGGAAAATCGCGACGGTCGATGATCGCTACGGCGAAGTCGAGGCGATCGCAGTTCGCGGCGATCGCATTCTCGCCGTGGGCACAAACGCGGAAATCGGTCGCTACGTTGACTCGCAAACCAAAGTGATCGACCTCGCGGGACGTCGGGCGATCCCCGGATTCATCGAAGGGCATGGCCACTTCACCAGCCTCGGGTCGTCCATGCTCAACCTTGACCTGCGCAACGTGCGAAACTGGGACGAGGTCATCTCTCTTGTGAAAAAGGCGGTGGACCAGGCGCAACCCGGCGAGTGGATCCTCGGTCGGGGTTGGCATCAGGAGAAATGGAACAAGCCGCCGCCCGGGGCCGTGGAGGGATTCCCCACGCACGCCATGCTCAGCGCGATTTCGCCAGACAACCCGGTCTGCCTGACGCATGCCAGCGGTCATGCCTGCTTTTTTAATGCCAAGGCGATGGCACTCGCCAGCGTGGATGAGAACACGAAAGATCCCCAAGGGGGCGAGATTCTGCATGATAACGCCGGACAACCGATCGGCGTTTTTCGCGAAACTGCAGCCAACCTGGTTCAACGCGTATACGCAGCCCAGACAGCGAAAGATGTGAAGAGTCGCCGGGCGCATCTGCGCCGCATCGTTGAGCTGGCGGACAAGGAGTGCCTGTCGAAAGGGGTGACCAGCTTTCAAGACGCCGGATCGTCACTGGCGACAATCGATGGACTCAAAGAACTGGTCGAAGAGGGCGCGATCGGAACCCGACTCTGGGTGATGATCCGTGACAGCAACGAAGCACTCGCTGCCAACCTCAACCGGTACAAAATGATCGGCGTCGGCAACAATCACCTGACCGTCCGCGCGATCAAGCGATCGATTGACGGAGCCCTCGGCTCGCGGGGTGCTTGGCTTCTGGAACCCTATAGCGATCTCCCCAGCAGCAGCGGACTCAACACAGCCACCGTCGAAAGCGTCACGGAGACGGCCCGCTTGGCGATCAATCACGACTTCCAACTGTGCGTTCACGCCATCGGCGACCGGGCCAACCGCGAAGTGCTCGACATCTATCAGCAAACTTTCGCAAGCAACCCCACGCGCCGCGGCCTCCGCTGGCGAATCGAACACGCCCAGCATGTTCATCGTGACGACATCCCCCGCTTCGCAAAACTCGGCGTCATTGCATCGATGCAGGGCGTTCATTGCACATCCGATGCTCCGTACGTAGAAGATCGTTTGGGGCGACAGCGGGCTGAGGAAGGGGCGTATGTTTGGAAGAAATTCATGGAGTCGGGGGCGGTCGTCACCAACGGTACGGATACCCCCGTCGAGGACGTTAGCCCGATCGCGTCTTACTATGCAAGCGTATCGCGGCGTAGTAAGGACGGATCGGTCTTCTATCCTAACCAGCGCATGAGCAGGTTAGAAGCACTCAAATCGTACACGATCAACTGCGCCTATGGTGCTTTTGAAGAGAAGGACAAGGGTTCGCTGACGCCCGGGAAACTTGCGGACATCGTCATACTCTCCAACGACATCCTCACCTGTCCCGAAGCACAAATCCCCGATATTACGATCGACTACACGATCGTCGGCGGAAAAATTCTCTACCAAACTCCGTGAGTAAGGTCAGCTTGCAGAAGAAACTACTCGTACTGATCCCCGTACTTCTCGTGAATATCCGTCACAAGCTCTTTGATCCCCTGCGCATCGCGACGCTTGCAAATCAGCGTGGCGTCGGGCGAGTGAACGATTACAAGATCGTCCACGCCGATGGTCGCGATCAGGTGCTTCTCCACCGAGACGACGATATTCCCGCGCGACCCCAGGTGCATTACATGCTCGCAGGCATCCACGTTCCCATCCGCGTCCGACTCGATGATGGACTCAATCGCAGGCCAAGACCCGACATCAACCCAGTGACAACCAAGCTCAACCGCCAACACCCGATCCGCCCGCTCCATCACCGCAAAGTCGATACTGATCCGCATCAGCGACGGATACAATTCTGCGAGCTTCGCCTTGCGCGCCTTCAAATCGGAGATTGAGGCGATCTTGCAAACCGCCTCATACGTCTGAGGGATATGTTTCTTGATCTGATCGAGAATCGTTGTCGCGCGCCACGCGAACATGCCGCTGTTCCAATAGTATGCCCCCGTCGCGACGTACTTCATGGCCGACGCCAGGTTCGGCTTTTCTGCAAACTTGGCCACCGCGTAAACGCCATCCGATACGCGATCCCCGCGACGAATATAACCGTAACCCGTCTCCGGGCGCGTCGGGCGAATCCCCAGCGTCACCAGCGCGTCGTCATGCTCCTCTGCCACTGCGAACGCCTTATCGATGTCACGGCAGAACGCGTCTACGGGCGAAATGATGTGATCCGCTGTGAAAATCCCGATGACCGCGTCCGGGTCTTTTTCATGTAAAATCGCGCAAGCAAG
>JAJRUK010000051.1 GCA_024277835.1 Planctomycetota bacterium
ACTCTTTTTCCGAACGAAGCGCCGCTGACGGTTGCGAACTTCGTGAACCTTGCGGAGCGTGGCTACTATGACGGCTTGACGTTTCATCGGGTGATTCCCGACTTTATGGTTCAGGGCGGTGATCCGACTGGTACGGGGACGGGTGGTCCGGGTTATCAATTCAAAGATGAGTTCCACGCGGATCGCAAACATGATGGTCCGGGCGTTCTGTCGATGGCGAACTCGGGTCCGGGGACCAACGGCAGTCAGTTTTTTATTACGCATGTTGAGACGTCGTGGCTTGATGGGAAGCATTCGGTTTTTGGGAAGGTTGAGTCGGGTCAGGAGTTTGTGGACGCGATTGGTTCGGGCGATGCGATGATGAGCGTGAAGATCGAGGGTGATATGGGTCCGCTTTTTAGCAAGTTTGAAAAAGAGATCGGCGCATGGAGTAAGACGCTGGAGAACAAGTTTCCGCGCACGCGGGCTGGGGCGAAGTAATGGGTCGTGTTTGGTAGACGTGCGTTTAGAAGTCGCTTGTGGGGTCGCGGTGGGCGATTTGGATTTTGGCGGTTGATCCGTTAGACTCTCTTTCGCGTACATGGGATGCGCTGAGTGGTTGGGGTGAGGGGGAATTATGCCTTTGAAACAAGTGTGGTCTTCGTGTCTGGTTTGTCTGGTCTGCGGGTCTGCAAGTTTTGGGCAGATTGCCATGCAGCGTGTGGCGACGGGTTTATCGGACCCCGTTTTTGTGACGCATGCACCGGGGGATTTTGATCGACTATTCATTGTCGAGCAGGGCGGGCGGATTAAGATTCTCAAAAATGGTAGCGTGCTGCCGACGCCGTTTTTGGATATTACCGATCGCGTTAACTCTGGCGGGGAGCGCGGGTTGCTTGGCCTGACGTTTCATCCTTCGTATCAGACGAACGGGCTGTTTTTCGTGGATTATACGGGGGCACTCGGGACGACGAACGTCGCACAGTTTTCGCGAACGGCGAACTTTGATGTGGCTGATGCTTCATCGGAGGTGACGCTTCTGACGGTTCCTCAGCCATTTTCGAATCACAATGGCGGTTGGATCGATTTTGGTCCGGATGGGTATCTGTACATTTCGTTGGGCGACGGTGGCAACGGCAATGACCCGGGGAACCGTGCGCAGGACATTACGAATCAGTTTCTCGGGAAGATGTTGCGGATTGACGTTGATGGTGATGACTTTCCTGGTGACGCTGGGCGCAATTATGCGATTCCGGCGGACAACCCGTTTGTTGGTGTGACCGCGGATGATGAGATTTGGGCGTACGGTTTACGAAACGCGTGGCGGTGTTCCTTCGACGACGCGACTGGTGATCTGTACATGGCTGACGTTGGTCAGAGCGCTCGTGAGGAGATCGACTTTCATGCGGCGGGCGCTCCGGCGGGTCAGAACTATGGTTGGCGCTGTACGGAGGGAACGTCTTGCACAGGACTTAGCGGATGCGTGTGCAATGGTCCGTTACTGACGCCTCCGATCCACGAATACGATCCGGTCTTGTTTAACTGCACGTCGGTGACTGGCGGTTACGTCTATCGCGGATGTGCGATGCCGGATCTGGTCGGGACGTACTTCTTTGCTGATTTTTGTCGCGATCAGATGTGGTCGTTTCGGTACAGCGGTGGTGTGATGACGGAGTTCGCGGAGCGGACGAGTGAATTGGCTGCGGACGTGGGCACGGTTGGGAGTATTTCGTCGTTTGGTGAGGATGCGTACGGCGAGCTTTACGTTTGCGATTTATTCGGCGGTGAAGTCTTCAAGATGGTGCCAAGTAGTGGCATCACGGATTGTAATACCAATGGCATCTCTGACGCTTGTGACATTGATCGCGGCACCAGCTTTGACAACGATGGCAACGGCATTCCCGATGAGTGCTTTCCACCGGTTCCCGCGATGAGCACGTACGGCGCGATCTGCCTGGCCATTGCTCTACTAATTATGGGCACTTTCGTGCTGCGACGGCGGTCGGATTTGGCGTCTGCGTAGAATCTTCGTTTTCTCACTTCTGACGCCTCGGTTCTCACCTGCGTGATCCCTGTGTCGATATATTTGCTCAGAACGATCGGCAGTTTGTGAATAATATCACGAACGATTGTTCTTGACATGCGTCGAAGTCGCGATATATCTTCGTCCTATGGAGGTATTCGTAGAATGATCGACGAAACAGATAGGCGTATCCTTTCGATGCTTCAGCAGAATGCTCGGGTGACGAACGCGGAGATAGCGCGGCAGGTGGAGATGGCCCCGTCCGCGGTGCTGGAGCGCGTTCGCAAGCTGGAGGAGCGCGGGTTCGTTCGTGAGTACACCGCGAGGTTAGAACCGGAAGCGTTGGACCTTGGCCTGCTGGCGTTCATTTTTGTGCGCACTAAAGCGGGGACGTGGCAGGCGAACACGGCTGAGGAGTTGGCGTCGTTTCCGCAAATTGAAGAGGTGCATCACGTCGCGGGCGAGGATTGTTTTCTGGTGAAGGTTCGTGTGAAAGATACGAACGCGCTGGGGGAATTGCTTCGCGATTGCATCGACGAGATCGAGAGCGTCGCGGGGACGCGGACGACGGTTGTGCTGAACTCGGTGAAGGAAACGTCTCGCATTTGTTTAGAGAAGGTGGAGTGTCGTCAGCGCGGCCGGGCGAAAGAGGTGAAGGCGTGAGTGCGTCAAAAGCGCCGGCGCGATCGATGCTGATCCTTGCGTTTCTGGCGATCTATTTCATCTGGGGATCGACGTATCTTGCGATTCGATACGCGGTGGAGACGATGCCGCCTTTCTTGATGGCGGGCGTGCGGTTTCTGTTTGCGGGGGCGGTGATGTACGCGATCGTTCGCATGAGGAACCCGGAGAAGCCGACGTTTGTTCAATGGCGATCGACGACGATCATCGGTGCGTTCTTACTGCTTGGCGGCAATGGTGCGGTTGTCTGGGCGGAGCAACATCTGACTTCGAGCATGACGGTTCTTCTTGTGACGACGGTGTCTTTGTGGATGGTTGTATTGAACTGGGCGCGGCGAGACGGCGTTCGACCCGGTCTGCTTGAGGTTCTTGGGATATCGCTGGGGATTGGCGGGGTTGCGATTCTGGTCGGCGGGAGCAGTTTTTCCGGGGTGGATGGTGTTCATCTTGGGGGCGTTGTTGCGCTTCTTTTTGGTGCGTTTTCCTGGGCGGCGGGTTCGATTTACTCGCGACAAGCGCCGCTGCCGAAGTCGGCGTTTCTTGCGACGGCGATGGAGATGCTGACGGGTGGGGCGCTGCTTACGATTGCGGGATTGATTTTCGGTGAGGGTTCTAGTGTTGATTTTTCTTCGTTTTCGATGGCGTCTGTTCTGTCGTTTGTTTATCTGATCGTGTTTGGCTCGTTCATTGGGTTTACAGCCTACGTTTGGCTTCTTGGTGTGACAACGCCCGCGAAGGTTTCGACGTATGCGTTTGTGAATCCGGTGATCGCGGTGGTTCTTGGTTGTACGGTTGGGGGCGAGACCTTTTCATCGCGGATGCTGGTTGCGATGGTCGTGATTATTGGTGGCGTGGTGCTCATCACGCTGCATCGGATGAAGGCGGCGACTCCGCCGGAGGTTGAGGCGTGTGGGTCGGACGTTGATTGCGACTGTGAGCCGGTGGTAGCGGTGGATCATCGATTAAGTGATGGTGTAGCGGTATCGAGAAATGCTTCGGGTTATACGCAGGCAGGTTGGGGGGAGTAGCTGACAGCAAAGGCTATTGAGAGTTTTGTTGCATATTCGCGCGTTGGCGCATATTCTTATGGGTTATGGGTGGTCTGATTCTTGTGTGTGGGTTGGGACCTGCGTTGTCGAGAGGCGAGCAGGTGGCTCTTCTCGTCATCTACTTGCTTGCAAAGCCTCTTGCCTACTTTTTGTACGTTCGCGCTTTTCGGTATCGCGTCAGTGCGCCGATTCCGATGAGTCGCAAGCGAGCCGCGGGGTTGGCGGTTCAGCGTACTCTCATCGGGGTGGTCTTGGTCGGTGGTGGTACGGCGCTGTTCTATGCTATGACCGCGACCATCTACACGATAGCG
>JAJRUK010000052.1 GCA_024277835.1 Planctomycetota bacterium
GAGCTACCCCGGAATCTGACGTGCCATCACTTGCGAAGACTGCCGAAGGAGGGACTTGAACCCTCACTCCCTTGCGGGAACGGGATTTTGAATCCCGCGCGTCTGCCAATTCCGCCACTCCGGCGAGTGTCGTCTTCAATTCTCCGAGCATTTTTGCGGGAAGAGTGAGTTCAGTCAAACCAGACTCGCCCAATTCGCATCACATGCCCAAAATGCAACGACGCGGACTCGGTGCAACCCCCCTCACGACCGCAGAAGCTACAGCGCAATTTGTGCGCCAAGGGACGCCTATCCGCAAGAGAAATCGTCACACTCGGCGGTCTGCGAAGCAGCGATAAACAGAATCAACCGCTGAGTCCGATATTGTCACCGCTGACGTGCGTTCGGTGTACACACAAAAAACGGCGCAGGCCTTGGACCGCATGTTACGTTGCGATACAATAGGCGTCAGTAAGGGAGAGCGGTAAGCGCCTCGCAGAGGTTCCACTTCTGCAAAAGGTGCCAGTGCGCGTCACTATCAATGAGAGACGCACACTCCGACGTGAGAGGACAAGATACGAATGCTAGTTGCAACCCAACCTGCGAACAAACCGAAATCGCCCGCACCACTGGTGAAGCGATTCCTCGACTACTTGTTCATCGAATGTGGGCTTGCCGGCTCTACAGTCACAGCCTATCAGCGCGACCTCAACGAGTTTTGGGACTTTCTCATCGCGGACGACGTCGAACCTGGCGACATCACGATGGACGAGGTACAGCGCCATCTGATCGCGTTACAACAGCGCGGCCTCGCCGTATCTTCGATCGCTCGACATCTCGCGTCGATCAAAGTTTTCTTGCGACATCTGTTCGCAGAGCGCGTCCTGCGTCGCGATGTGGCATCACTCATCGAGTCGGTCAAGAAGTGGCGAACGATCCCCAAAACGGTCCATCATTCACAGGTCGATGCGCTTCTCAACGCTCCCGACACGAAGGACGAATTCTACCTACGCGACAAAGCGCTGCTCGAACTGATGTACGCAACGGGCATGCGCGTCTCGGAGGTCGTCGATCTGGACCTGAGTCAAATTAACCTCAAGCTTGGCTACGTCCGATGCATCGGCAAGGGTCGCAAGGAGCGGATCGTCCCCGTTGGCCGAGCGGCACGGGAAGCGATGGCGGAATACCTCGAAGAGCTTCGCGAGCGCCTTTTGGCTGGGCGATCGAGCGATGCGGTTTTTCTGTCACGAACCGGGCGTCGCCTCGATCGAACCAACATGTGGCGACTGGTTCGCAAGTACGCCTACGCCGCCGGAATCGACAACCCCCTCTCCCCGCACACACTCCGCCACTGTTTCGCCACGCACCTGCTCGCGGGCGGAGCGGACCTTCGTATCGTGCAAGAGTTGCTAGGCCACGCTGACGTAACGACCACACAGGTCTACACCCACGTCGACGAAGCCCAGCTCAAACGAGTCCACACCCAATTCCACCCCCGCCCTTAGCGTCACTTCACTGTTCCCTGTATGATCCGCATATCGAGTGTGCGCCGACTCTTTTGGAAGGAAATCCGTGTCGCAAATGGACTTTGGCAACTCAACCGCTCTTTGCGATGATCGCTTGCGGTCGATGTTTGAGGACGGTATCGATGGCTGGTCGGTGGGAGCGATAACGGTTCGTGTGCGCTATAGTCGCGGAGCCGATTTTTCGGGAACATGCTTTTACGCCGACCGACGAATCTACATCAACCTCGGACGCCACCTCAAGTTTCCTTACAAACTCGCCACTAACCTCGCCAAGGTGCAAGTCGTTCGTCGCGGATGGCGAAGGCCCCTCGTTACGATTGAAACGCGCGACGGGTACGAGTTAGCCATGTTCATCTTCATGCACGAACTCTACCACCTGCTCGTCAAGCGCGCCCGACGCAACACCCGGCAAAAAGAGTCGATGTGCGATCGATTCGCCGCGAGATACCTCGTCGATCATTTTGGAGCACCGATTCGCGACAATAACAACCACCCCATCCCGCGAGAGTCATGGAACTTTCAGGACCTGGACGGTTTCGTCGCCGCTGCCAGAGACAAACGACGAAAAGTCAAAGCTGCTCGCACGCCGCTACCACCAAAGACCATCGTGGAAACGGGACAGCAATTGCTCTTTAGCGACTAGAGCAGTTAACACTCAAGTGTCGCGGGTACCCCCCCTCGGTCCCCCCTCAGGTAAAGGGGGGACGGAAGAAAAAGCCAGCTACAGATGACCGTTACCTGCTCGAACGCGTCGCACGCCTTGTCCTGCGGACCTCGCTAGGATAGAGTCTCGCCCATCATGAACGAAAAACCCGGCATCGAAACGTTTCCGAATCCGCACCCGTCGCGAGACTATCATATCGAACACGAAGTCACTGAGTTTACCAGCGTCTGCCCCAAAACAGGTCAACCCGACTTCGCTACCATGAGCATCCGCTATATCGCTGGCGACACATGCGTCGAACTCAAAAGCCTGAAACTATACCTGCAAAGTTTTCGAAGCGAGGGGATTTTCTACGAGGACGTAACCAACGTCATCCTCAACGACCTGGTCGCAGCATGCAAACCTGACTGGATGGCCATCGAGTCGCGCTGGACCGTTCGCGGCGGAATCCAGACTACCGTCACAGCAGAACACAGCAGCGCAGAAGACGATTCATAGAGAAAGACGTACCACCATCGACGCGAGCAAGTAACGATCAGCTGAAACGAGCGTTCTCTGCCGTCCCCCTTTGCTAAAGGGGAATCGAGGAGGGTTACCCGCGACACTTGAGTGTTGGTGCGCTATCCGACACCCGATTTCTTGGCAGAACCGCGCCCGTACGCTTGCCGCCGAGCGCGCTCGCGCTCGATCTCCGTCACGCCGGGAACTTCGACAATCTCAAACAAGAGCGAACGATGGCCTCGATGGTAGTGGCAATACCGAAGCGTCATCGTCTCGAATTCATCTTCTTGGTGCACCTGCCAGGCGTCGTCCAAAATTCGGTAGTCATCAAGCACGCGAAGCAGTCGAATCCGCGTCTTGCCTGACTCTGGCTTGTAAACGATCTTGCACTCGGCGTACTGGCACGGCTCTAGAACGCCGCGTTCCAGTTTCTGAACCGCCACGAGCATCCCCACCACAAGAAGAGTCAGCACAATCCCCGCGGCTGCGTATCCGCCGCCGACGAGAACACCGATCGCTGCCACCGCCCAGATCATCGCTCCCGTCGTCAGACCCACGACCGCACCACGATGTCGAATAATCGCCCCAGCCCCAAGAAAACCAACCCCGGTAACAACCTGAGCGGCGATGCGCGTTTTGTCTGCTACGGCCGACCCGCCCGCAAGTAGAATCGACGCGAGCGTGAAGATCGTACTACCAACGCAAATCAACGTAAGCGTCCGAGTCCCAGCAGCTTTTTGCTTAAACTGACGCTCCGCACCGACGATCATCCCGCACAAAACGGAAACGAACACCGATACCAACCCAACCCAATGCGCGGGAAGAACGTCGTGAAGATCGCCAATGTAGGGATATATCGTTTCCATTGGTCAAATACCTACGAGCCTGTTGAAAAACGAAGTTTTCCATGTGGCACCGGTTTGTAACCGGTGCTAGAGCATTGAACACTCGACTGGCGCGGCCCCCCCCCTCGATCCCCCCTTAGTAAATGGGGGACGGAAGAACAAGCCCGCTAAAGCTGACTGTTAATTGCTCTAGCCTCTGAAACACGAGATATCGCACCGGTTGCAAACCGGTGCCACACTTTTTCAACAGCCTGCTGCGCTTCCGCGTGACCGCGTCGAGACTCTCGCGATGCATAGCCGACGCTGTCGCGGTCGGGGTTAGTCGTTTCCGACGATCCGAAGCTGCACCGTTTCCTGATTCTCGACGTCCGCTGTGTCACCCTCTGGCATCGCTTCAACCGGAACGCGCCAGGACTCCCCTTCAACGTGCCAGGACGTTTCGTCTCGCACGATCCGGCGATAGAGCGTATCGCGCTCTACCGGAGTACAATCGGCCTCCACGATCAATCGCTTGAGTCGATCCACCGTAAGCTCCTGATGCGTCGTTCCGGACCCCTCCCGCTTGGTAATATCGTAGTACACGACCGTCCCGTCGAAATCGTCCACGCCGTAACTGAGCGAAACCTGAGCGAGCTTCGGCGTCTGCATGATCCAAAACGCCTTGATGTGCGGAATGTTTGGACACATCCCCCGCGAAATCGCAAGCGTCTTCAAGTCCGTCAGGCCGTCGGGACCGGGCAGATGCGAAAGATCGCTGCCGTCAGGAA
>JAJRUK010000053.1 GCA_024277835.1 Planctomycetota bacterium
CGTAAGCAGCGCCGCCTGTCGCAACTTCCCCTGAAACTCGCTCGTGGTGAGATGCACAACGCGATTGCAATCCTGAGGAACGACGTCTTGATACTTTGGAAAATGACCTTCGATCAAGTTTGAACTCAGCGTCGATCGACCCACCTTCAGAATCACCCGGTTGCTCGCAATCTGTACCGCCACCGGCGCATTCGCTTCCCCCGGAAGCCTCGCAAAAAGTTGCAATGCCTTGCCCGGTACGATCGCCTGCGAATCACCCTTCGCCCCGCCGTCCTCAAATTTCATCTTCGCCACCGACAAGCGCCGACCATCCGTCGCCGCCATCGTAAGCTGCTTCGGCGTCACCTCCCACAAGACGCCGTTGATCGCGTAGCGAGTGCTCTCTTTCGCGCACGCAAACACCGTCCAGTCGATCAGCCCCGACAAAGACTCAGCCGAAACCACAAAGTCCGGGTCGCCTTCCAAATCAGGAACCGTCGGAAAGTCGGTGGCTGTATGTGTGTTGATTTTGAAATGACTGCCCACACCCCGCACGTTCAGCACGTTGTCCTTCGCCTCGACCATCAATATCTCGTCCGGACATTCGTGAACGATCTTCGAGAACGTGTCGGCTGTCACCAGCACCTCGCCCGGCTGATCGACTTCGACCTGCGTGACAGCGCATCGCAGACCGATCTCGTTATCGGTGGCCGAAAGAAGGACGACGTCCGCACGGGCTTCCACGTGTACGCACTTGAGAATCTCTTTTGGTGTTCGAGTCGAAGCGACACCGCAGACCGCCCCCAGAGCTTCCGCAAGTTCTCCCCTGTTGAATCGAAGCTTCACGCCAGCATCCTTCCTCTCAAGATTAAACAATCCGTTGTCACGTATAGTATTAGTATTATTAAGTTATAAACTTAATAGTAATAGTATGGGCCGTCAGTTCCGTGCGATGCAACATCGCTGCCGCGCGCAACCTCCACAAAATGATAGGCTTGCCGCCATTCTAACAACAAACCGCGTTGTTGAATCCTTGTGAGCAAACCTGTCACTGCCTTCCACATATCGAACAGCCCAAGAGCAACGCAAGCAAACCTGTTCGGTTCGACGTTGTTACCAACAACGAATCGAACGGCGTTTGCACGACTAGCAGTTTGTTGAAAACCGAAATCTTTCTATGTCGCACCGGCTACAAACCGGTGCCACACTTTTTCAAAAGGCTGTCAGCAGGACGCATTTTTCGCGTCCGCTGCGATCTCGTCAAGCATCGTCGCAAGCTCAGCGTCGTCAGACAACCGATCGCGCATCGCCTGCGCAGCCTCAAGCACTTCCACATGCCCGCGGCCACCAAAAACCTCGCCGACCTCCTCCAAACTCAAGCGAGTTACCCGCCGAGAAAGAAACAGGGCGACCTCGCGAGCAAAAGCCGTCCGCCGCGCACGCTTTCGCGACAACAGGTCCGCCCGATCAACCTCCATCCGCCGACAGACCGCGTCGATCACGGCTGCAACCGGCACGACACCGTCGCAACCATCTTCAAGCGCTCGCCGAGCAAGCGAAAGATCGATCCGAGCGCCCTGCGCCCTCGCCAGCTCGTCGATTTTATCAAAACCGGCGATCAGGTCCGGCGTACTCGCGGAATACCGATCCGCCAAGAACTCGGCCACGCCTTCGCCAAGCTCCAGACATCGAGCACGCGCCCGAGACCCAAGAATCGCCAGACGCGTCTCGCGCGACGGCGGCTCTAGCGGGGCAATCAAACCAAGTCCCAACCGAGTTGTAATTCGCTCCGGCAGGTCGCCAAGTTCCGCGGGCGACCTGTTAGCAGAAAGAACCACCTGCCGACCAGCTTTATGGGCCGCCTCGAACGTGTGAAAAAACTCCTCCTGCGACCGCTCATTCCCGGCGAGCGCGTGAATATCGTCAATTGCCAGCAAATCCGCCTCGCGATAGTGACTTCGAAAACGCGGAAGCTCGTCGTGATCAAACGCGTCGATGTACTCGTCCATGAACGCCCGACATCGAACGTAAACCACCTGCGACTCAGGCTGTGATTTTCTAAGGTCCGCACAAATCGCCAGAAGCAGATGCGTCTTGCCCGTTCCCGCGCCGCCAAAAAGAAACAGCGGGTTGTAATGCTCGCCAGGCCCATCAACAACCGCTTCAGCCGCGGCGTACGCGAGGTCGTTGCACGGCGCTTTGACAAACGTATCGAACGTAAACTCTTTCGGGGCAGCGTGTTGCAGGACGTCGATCGGAATCGCCTCGCGAGTCGCTGGCCGCTCGCCTCGAAGCGTCACGCTAATGGTAATAAACCGACCAAGCACAACCTGTGCGACGCCTGCAAAGGCCCGCCCGCATTCTTGCTCGAGGTATTCCTTTTCCGGCGGACTTCCGGCTTCGATTGTCAAAACGCCGCCCGAAAGCTCGACAAGTCGAAGCTCGCCAAACCAGCCACGGACAAGCTCCGGATGGTCCGTGCGGAACCGCCCGAGCACGTCGCCCCAAACTGTTTTGGTTGCTACTGCCACAAGAAATTGCACCCGCGCGATGGTCGCCGCGAACATCAATCCGAACGCCAGAATCATACTCCCGACGCTATGCTGTAATGCCTTTAATCATAAGGAGTTACAGCGGTTGCCTCGCCGCCAAGTGCGGGGCTTACATTCTACGCGAAATAGACTCCTCACGCCAGTGAATTGTCGTAAGAAACATGTTGCGGGTTGGCTGCAACAAACGCATGCGAAACCAACTCAGGCACTGCGCTATCGCAGACGCCAGTCGCGCGCCGATCTCAACTAGAGTGGAGAAAATCAGCAGGCATCTAACGAAGCCCCCCGAGCCGCACGCTTTAGCCTGCGCGGCCCCGGAACGCTCAAGGACTCTCCCTCGTCAGATAGCGCTTCGCAAAACCACGGCACGCTCTATGATTGCAAAGTCGACCTAAATCCCCAAAGTAGCAGGTCATGGAAGGCGAACAAACAATCCAGGACGGAACCCCAAATGACAGAAACCCAAGTTGCGCCCCCCGACAAGACGGAAACGCTAACAACCAGCCAGCCCGAACTACCCGGCGACCCCGATTCGCGAGAAGCATCCGTGGCTAAGGCTGCCCCGAAGACCACCGGACGAAAGTCCCCCGTGCGCAAAAAGAAAACCGGCAACGCCACCGCGGAGAGCATGGCCAAGCAGCAGCGCGAAATCTCTATCTCAGAGTTCTTCGCAAAAAACCGCCACCTACTCGGATTCGACAACAAACGTAAGGCCCTGCTCACCACCGTCAAAGAAGCGGTGGATAACAGTTTGGACGCCTGCGAAGAGGCGGGCATCCTCCCCGAGATTCACGTCCGCGTGACGCAGGTCAAAGACGACCGCTTCCGCGTCACCATCCGAGACAACGGCCCGGGCATTGTCAAAGCCCAAATACCAAACATCTTCGGAAAACTCCTCTACGGATCGAAGTTTCACCGGCTCAAGATGTCGCGCGGACAACAGGGCATCGGCATCAGCGCTGCCGGGATGTACGGACTTATCACCACCGGAAAGCCGGTTCACATTATCTCGCGCACAAGCCCTCGCGCGCAGGCTCACGATTATTCCCTCGCGATCGACACGAAGAAGAACAAGCCCGACATCATTCGCGACTCAGCGATCGAAGTCGATTGGGATCGCGGTACGCAGGTAACGATCGAATTGCAGGCAGCCTACAACAAGGGGCGACAAAGCGTTGACGAATACCTCGAGCTGACGGCCATCGCGAATCCGCACGCACAGTTCATCTTTTATCCGCCAACGGGCGAAACGATCGAGTGCCCGCGCGGAACCGAGGAGCTGCCCGAAGAAACGAACGAGATCAAACCACACCCTTACGGGATCGAGCTGGGTACGTTCATCAAAATGGTGAAAGAGACGAGCGCCAAGCACCTCGGCAAGTTTCTCGCAACCGAATTCTCTCGCGTTTCCGACGCCGTCGCGAAGAAGGTTTGCAAAGCAGCCAGCGTAACCCCTCAAACATACATGGGCAGCGTTTCGCCACAGGTAGCAGAGAAGATTTACAGCGTTCTGCAAGAAACAAAACTCAAAGCCCCGTCCACCAACTGCCTCGCCCCCATCGGCGCAGAAACGATCCTGACGGGCTTACTCAAAGAGATCAAAGCGGAGTTCTACACCGCGAGTACCCGCCCGCCGAGCGTCTATCGCGGTAACCCGTTTCAAATCGAGGTTGGCATCGCCTACGGCGGCGAACTCGGTAGCGACAAACATGACGACGTTGGAGAAGATGAGAACGGCAAGGGAAAAAAAGACGCTGGCCCGGGACAAGTGCGCGTCATCCGCTTCGCCAACCGCGTGCCGCTACTGTATCAACAAAGCTCGTGCTGCACGTTCAAAGCGGTCGTCGAAACCGCCTGGAACAACTATGGCCTATCGCAATCCAAAGGCGCATTGCCTCGAGGTCCGGTCGTAATTTTGATCCACATGGCCAGCGTCTGGGTGCCGTTTATCTCGGAGGGCAAGGAGGCGATCGCCGACTACGACGAGATTCGCAAAGAGGTCCGGCTCGCCATCTCTGAGTGTGGCAGGCGACTCGCGACGCTGCTTCGGCGCAAGAAGAAGAAGGCGGACTACGGCAAACGTCGAGACGTATTCACGCGATACATCGACGAGGTCGTCAGCGCCACGCGCGCGATCGCCACGATCAACAAGGAAGACTTCCGCCGCAACCTGGTCGCCCTGTCGAAGGTTTACACGGCTCAGGCGGACATGGAATTCGACGACCACGGCAAGGTCATTAAGAAAAAGAAGCCAACAGACGGCAACGACCTGGGCTTGCAAAACACAATCGTCGTCAACCGAAACAGCCCCCCGACCGATACAGCCGCCTACGACCAAGTTGGCGACACCGGCGACGAAGAAACCGCTCCCAACATCGCCGACGCCCCGGCTCCGGGCATGCTCTTCGATACCGGAGAACCGAAAAGAAAGCGCCCGGCGTCCAAAGCAGAGAAATCAAAACGCAGCGGGAAGAAAGCAAAGAAAAAACGATAGCAACATCCGGGACGTGCAAAGGGGCTTCCAAGTGCCATGTTCGCTTAGAGTAGGAGGAGAAGATTTTGACCCAGATGCTTTTCTCGCGAGCAGCGGATGGACCCCGGACGCGATTTGGCGGCGCGGAGTCAAGCGTTCGAAAAGAAGGCCCCCCTCAACCAACTCAGGGTTCAACTTAAGTGTGAGTGAGAACCACTGGGGGGATCTCGATACTCAAGTTAGTGAGACCATTGTGTTTCTCAAGAAACATCGCGCAGAATTGGAACGTCTACGAGAGTTCAGGGGGGTGGACAGTATGTGGTTTGATTTCGGTTTCGACTGCCGCCTCGGAGATCCTGCGGAAAGCTGTGCAGGTATAGCGATGCAGGGCGAGTACCTGCCACCAGAGTTACTCGACCTCGCCGGAAAGTTGAAGATTGGGATCGGACTTTCGATCTATCCTAAAAACGAGTTTGTGGACGAATAAATCGCGGCCAGTTGGCGCTCTAGAATTGATGCAACGATGGACGCTCGCGTGCAAAAGAGTAATAGCAAAGAAAAAGAGGGCGACGAGTAAGTCCACAAGAAATCGTCCGTAGCAAGAATTCCTAACGATGGAATGTCCCGCGCGTTCCTTTTCGTTGGAATCGATTCGCCTCGCAACCAATCAGCGTATTGAGAACCAGAAGTATGGAGATCATTTGAGATGAGTCGGTCTTTCAAGAATGTTCGGATCGGTGCGAGTCTGTGTGCTTTCGCGCCCTGTTGGCTATGCGCTCCGATTGTCGTACCGCTACCCTTGTTGCTGTCGGGCTGCACTCCGATGCCAACGGGCGGCGATAGCGGCGACAATGCTGGCGAGTCGGATGCCTCCATCCAACCCGTAACGGCTGGTGAATGGTATCGCCCGACTGTCGGAACGACTTGGCAGTGGCAGCTTCAACCCGGTTCCTCCGGCGATCTGAACCTTGCGTACAACGTGGACGTCTACGACATCGACTTGTTCGACGTCGCGACCGAGACGATACAGCAACTTCAAGCTGACGGTCGTCGGGTTGTTTGCTATTTTTCCGCAGGTTCGTTCGAGGACTTTCGCAGCGATGCGTCGGATTTTCTTCCCGAAGATCTGGGGAACACCCTCGACGGCTTTGCGGATGAGCAATGGCTCGACATTCGCACGGCGAACGTGCAGCGGATCATGCTCGCCCGACTCGACCTTGCCGCAGCGAAGGGTTGTGACGGCGTTGAGCCAGACAACGTCGATGGTTATGTCAACGCGTCCGGCTTCGATCTGACAAGCGACGATCAACTGGCGTTCAACCGCCTGATTGCGAACGCCGCGCGCGAGCGAGGCTTGGCAGTCGGCTTGAAGAACGACTTGGATCAGATCACAGAGCTGCTGGAGTACTTCGATTTTAGCGTTAACGAGCAATGCCACGAATTCGATGAGTGCGACGCGTTGATGCCTTTTATCGAAGCAGGCAAGCCGGTTTTCAACGCGGAATATGCTGGAGAGTTCGTGACCGATACACAGGCGCGGAACAGCCTGTGTTCGGACGCCCAGGCGCGTAACTTCCGGACTCTTGTTCTTCCAGTGGATCTGGACGACTCGCTCCGGTTCACATGCGAGCCGTAACGACGCAAACGATAGCCCGCTCAATAGGTCAAGAATAAAGGATAGATCGTCATGGCAACAAAAAGAGGGCACACAGCACCAGCGAAGAAGTCTGGTGCTAGCGCGAAGAGATCTTCGTTCGGAAAATCCCGCGCGAAGAAAAACACCACCGATCAAAACATCGAAGCCCTTGCGCGCGCGGTGGTTGCCATGGCTGAGGATGAGCAAGACCCCGCGATCGCTATTCCGACCCGCTCGCTGTCCAACGTCGCTTATAACGAAAAAACCCGGCACGTCGAAATGGGCGGCAACAAACAATCGCGAAACTTCTTCAACTATGGGCAGGCGAAGCGATTTATGCAGACCATGCTCGTCGCCAGTAAGTGCAAAGAGCTGATCGCGATCAACAAGACCGCCAGCATTCGCCAGATTTACTACATGGCTAAGCATACGATCAAGGGGACCAAAGAAAAAACCTTTGACGACCAGGCTGAGTCCGATCCGATTATCGAAGACCTCGAAGTCGCCATCGACTCACTTCGCGAAGAGCTTCACGTTTTTGCGAGTAACCGGGGTAACTTGGCTGGGCCAATCACGCTCGTCGATATGGGCAACACGCTCGACTGCGCCGCGATGGGCAGTGCGGGCTACGCTGTGCCGAGTATCTGCGAACCGGACATGATCAAGTTCAAAAAGTGCGGCGCGAAGTTCATCCTGCACGTCGAAAAAGACACCGTCTGGCGGCGCTTCCACGAAGATCGCTTCTGGGAAACGCACAACTGCATCGTCTCGCACGGCGGTGGCCAACCCGCTCGCGGGATGCGTCGGTTGCTTCGCCGCATGCACGAGGAGCTAAAGCTACCGGTCTTTGTTCTGCTCGATAACGACCCGTGGGGATACTACATCTACTCGGTCATTAAGCATGGCTCGATCAATCTCGCGTATGAGTCTCGGCGGATGGCTATCCCCGACGCGAGGTTCATCGGCGTCTCGAGTTTTGATTACGACCGCTGCGACATGAGTGACGACGTCAAGATCGAGCTGGACGCTTCGGACATCAAGCGTGCCAAGCAAATCGGCAACTACCCCTGGTTCGCCAAGAAAAAGCCCTGGCAAAAAGAGATCAAGAAGATGCTATCCAACGGCTTCAAAATGGAAGTCGAAGCCATGATCTCCAAGAACCTCTCTTATCTCACCGAAGAATACGTTCCCATGAAGATTAAGGATAAGAAGCAGTGGCTTGACTGAGTCGTAGCGAGTGTCTCTGTCAGTTGATTCGGTGTTTCGCTCACCAGCCGAATCAGCATTCTTATTTATGAGTTTGCAGGCCTCGGCATGTTGCGTGCCAGTGCCCCGCACTGATCCGGTGAGGTGTCC
>JAJRUK010000054.1 GCA_024277835.1 Planctomycetota bacterium
TCGGCGGTTGAGCCTTTTGACTTTCCGGTGCTGCGGGCGCGGGTGAAGACGCTTCTGTCACCTTCGCATCCTCGGCTTCAAACTCTTTCAAGATCGCAAGCTCGTCTGCGCTCACCATCGACGCTTCCAACCCCGTCTCAAGACTCCCCACAAGGGCTGCGTCCGCGTTGAGCGTTTCAAGCATCTCTTCTGCCTTGACTGCGTTCTCGGTCAGTTCTTCCGTATCCGGAAGCTGAGCAATCTCGCCCTGTTGTATCAACGTCAGGTTGTGGATGTCGGTGCTGATGATATTGATCTGTTGGTTCAGCATCCCAGCCGTTGTATTTTGGCGTGCGATGTCTTTGCGAAGTTGTGCGACCTGAGCAGCAAGTCGCCGACGCGGAACCGAAGACGCGGCTGCCTTTCCGTCCGCAACAAGCCCCGCCTCTTTTTGTTCGAGCTTGGTAATGTCGTCGTAAATCCGATCCCGCCGCTGCGAAAGGGCAGCCCGCCGCTCGGACAGCATGTTAATCTTCTCGGTCTCGTTTCCTTCACCGGAAAAGAGTCGCCGCACTCTGTCGATCATGTTCATCGATCGTTGTCCTCCCTGCTGCTCCGCCGCTCCGCGGTAAAGCAGGAATTCTCCACCTTTTTTCGCAACCCTCAACTCCGGGTCGTTGGCTGCGACCCTCTCAAACCCCTCCTGCACGATATTCTCCGGGAGATTCGCCTCTTTCGCCAGTTGCGACACGGAAAGTCCCCCGGTGAGCAGGTCGGTACTCCGCTCCGCGATCATCTCTCGAACGCGCTCTATCTTTTGCTTCGACCCTTCCGGATCGAATATTTTAAGCACGCGCGGATCAACATTTTCACCGCTCGCCGTGGTTCGCCAACCGCCCGTACCATCTGGTTCGACAAGAACCACCGTCGCGTTGGCGGAATCGAGCTTCGCCGTCCGCGCTTCTTCCGTAAAACCGGTCGGCGCACAAACACCAATCAAATGCGGCGACCGCCGGTCGGTGAGCAGCTTGCGAACATGATCGCCCAGCTCGCCCAACCCGATAGGCCCCGCCTCACCGCCTTTTGCAAACTCGTCCAAAGGCGAAAGAACCGATGCAATCGCAACCCCCGTCCGCTTTCTCCAAAAGAGCATCTTTCGCGCGAACCCGTGCAGTACGATCCGCCGGTTCGACGGCAGTGACTTGAGCTTGTCGCGATCATAGATGCGATTGGCAGCCAAGAGCGCTCGCAACCGATCCGACTCGTCATCGTCCGCGCGTTTCCAGTGCGACCCCTTCAGGTCTTTCCCCTTCGCGTCCTCCAGGTTGGAGTCCACGCCAGAAAGAAAGTCCGTCTCAAGTTGAAGTGCTTTGCGTGCGTCAGTGGCCATAGAGTTCGCTGTCAGAGAAAATCAAAATCAGTTTCAAGGTTTCACACTTGTGCAGGACCGGTTCATATCTCCCGCAATGCCCTATTGTGTGGCACCGGTTTGTAACCGGTGCATCCGCCAAATACAACTATTGGTTTCAGTCCTCGGGATTTCTCCCAGAGTTCAGTACCCTTGTTCATCAACCGCGACGTCGAACAAGTTGCTCACCGCATTGGCTACAATAAACCGCATCGCGATACTCCACTTTTCGACACCCTTCGCGCGGGCACACCAGTCGCCCACCGCCGCTTGCTTTTCGTCTCCCAAAGACCGATCCAACAATAAAGCAAAAACCACGCCAAACCGTATGGACCAGACCAAACACAAAGGCAGTGATCCCGAGAACGAGTACGACCGCAATTACAAGCAGATCGCCAGACATCGTTCTTCCTCCTTCGGTCGTGTGAGTCTATCTCAACCGACCCAGGTCCTTTCCACAAAAGATACAAAACCGGTCGCTATAATGCACCGTCGAGTCGCACGACGGGCATTGCGGCACCGCTTCCACAAGCTGATGCCCACAGCGAATGCAAAACTGATCCGTCTTTTCAACGCCCATGTTGCAAGACGGACACGTCGCACCCGTATTCCCACGCGCCACGCGCTTCGCATCGGGCGGAAGCGGTGGAACGGTCGTATCAAGGTGTTGTCCGCGATTCACATTAGGCGAAAGCGCGACCAACATTTCCTCTGCCGACGTAAACCGCTGCTCGAGTCGCGCGTAACATCGTCTCACCACATCATCAAGCCACGACGGAACATCACTCCGAAGCGCTCCGGGCAAATCGAAACCCTGTGGCCTCTCGCCCGTGATGAGTTCAAACAAAATCACGCCGCAAGAGTATAGGTCGCTTCGCCCGTCAACTTCTAATCCTTGCTTTTGCTCCGGCGACATATACGCCCACGTCCCGGCGATGCTTTTTCCCTGCTCGGTTTGCACGCTGCCGCTTTGCATCAGCGATTGCGTAATGCTCCCGCCAATAGACCCTAATCCAAAGTCCGTCACCTTGACGCACTCTTCCGAAACTTCGTCAAGGCGCGACACGGGCAACGTTAAGAGAATGTTCGCCGGCTTCACGTCGCGATGAACAATCCCGGCTTTGTGAGCTGCGGCAAGCGCTCGAAGAATCCCGCGAACAATCACTATGGCCGAGTCAACCGGGAAGGCCGCCCCGGCATGGTCGATCGCCTCACGCAGCGACGGACCGTCAATGAATTCCATCACCAGATACGGCGGATCGCTGTAGGGGTCCATGTCGATCGCGCGCACAATGTTCGCATCGTTGAGTCCATGAATCGCGACCCCTTCGCGCTGAAGATTGCGAACGTATTGCGGGTCCGTGGGAATCTTGATCGCGACGACCTGATCGAACACTTGATGCCGCGCTCGCCACACCTCGCCAAAGCTTCCCGCACCGACGATGCGGTCCAGCAGGTAATTGTTAATTCGATCGCCTTCACGAAGCGCTGACATCGCAGAACCCTCAAGTAGCCCGCCAGGTCAAGCGTTTCGCGCGTCAGGTGAAGTGCAAAAACAACCAGCCACGCACATGGCAGAGACAGTCGATAGAAGAGGACTCGTCACAATCAAAGTTCCTCAAGTCGCTCAGCCTGGTGCTCGCAGGCCTTCAAATTATAGACGGCAGCCGCAAGGAAACCAAGAAGAAGGATCATCCACGTAAACCCGCCAAGACCCCTGATTCGCCCGATCAGACAGAACGCGACAATCGCATCCGCGACAAGGTACCCCACTAGCATGAGTACGGCGGCTACGTTCGAGTCTTTCGCAACCACCCAACTCGTTAGAAAAAACGTCGCCCATGGAAGTGCCAGGACAATCCCGATCCAGACCAAGACGTACTTGATCGTCATCCAAATCGTTTCAAGGTGTTCCGGGTGTTTCCAGAACCAGATTCCCGCGCCGATCGTTCCGAGCGCAACGACCCCGGAGATCACTTTCCCGCCTACATGTTGTCCGATTTCCGTCAGCATATCCCTCACCTCGAAAGGTGCCCGCGAGCGGTGATCGCTCGCATTCCGTCACGCTACTTCCCAACCCGCTCCGCGCGCAACTGCGTTATTACTATCTTATTCGGTATCCGAAGGGAAATATCCGCCAAAATCCGACCAGATTCCGGCTGGAAGCGCAAGGATTAAGGCGACAAACGCGTCACGTCAGCGTCATGTATTTCAAAGACGTGCGGTATCCGAGACCTTACCCGCCACGCGAAGTCGATTCTTGCCCTCAGCTTTTGCCTTGTAGAGGGCTTGATCCGCCGCACGTACAAGACTTTCTGCACTCGCCGCGTCGCAAGACGCGAGGCTGGCGATGCCAACGATCATGCTCACCTTCACTTGCGGGAACCGATCCGACAGGTTGTTCTGAAAACGTTGGATGATTCGCTCTCCAAGCGTCATCGCCTGCTCCTGATCCGTCTGCGGAAGAAGCACGATGAATTCATCGCCCCCGAACCTCGCAGCCACGTCGTGCTAACGAAGCTCACTGAGCAGCGTCTCCGCCGTCAAAATAAGCAACTGGTCCCCAACCTGATGTCCAAATGTATCGTTGGCAGCTTTGAACTCGTCCAGGTCGATCATGATGCACGAGAGATCTCCGTTGTATCGCGCCGCTTCCGAATACCGCCGGTTGAGCGTCTCGTTAAAATACCGCCGGTTGTATAGCCCGGTGAGCGGTTCCTTCGAAGCGAGTACACGAAGCTGCTGCGTGCGGTGGGCGACGCGTTCTTCGAGTTCGGCGTTCAGTCGAATGATTCGCACGTGCGTCTGCTGCTGTTGGTCCGCCATCTGATTAAACGCCTGCGCCAACCGACCGATCTCGTCCGTCCGATGAAGCGAGCTTCGCACGTCAAGCTTACCCTGCGAGAATTCCAGGATCACATCAGCCAATCCGTCGATCGGCGCGACGATCCGGCGTATCACCATAAACCCCATCGGAACCGCGATAAAAAGAGCAAGCATGCCAACCCCGACGACAAGGTCCAGCTTGTTCGACATCGATTGACCCCAGTTCCCCGCGATCATCCCCGTGCGAACATAGCCAAGAAGTTCGGCTGGACGACTCCGGTCGGTTCCCGAGACCGTCTCGCGCCGCGTCACGGGATACATCACATCCAGAAAAACTGGTGTCGTCTCATCCTCGGCGAACACGACGGGCGTTCCGGGAAACGGGACACTTGTATCGCCGTCTCGCCGAAGTTTTTGTAGGATATCCATACCATGGTGTTGCGCGGAAGCGAGTTGTCGACCTTGCGCGTCAGAAATCAGAACGTAAAGAAGTGGCGATCCGTTGGAAGCCTCAACCGCCAAAGGTTGCAGCGCTTCTTCGTTCCCAGATTCCATCGTCGCGGCGATTCCCTTGGCGAGAAGTCCCGCCGCGTGAACAAGCATCTCCGAGTTATTTTCGCGCGCAAGCTCTCCGCTCGATCGCATCAGATAGCCCGACACGACGGCGGTGACCGACAGCGTCAGCACGACGACAAGCGCAGTCGCCTTGAACTGCAACGTCGATACAGAGTCGCAGATCACGCGCCAAGCTGTGCGGTTCTCGGTCTCTGGTGGTCTATATACGGAGGGCGCGACCATACGAGTGGCAGACGTCAATCACATCGCAGCATCTTCCCGCGCGGACCGACCGCGCGATGCCAAGAACTGCGTCTATCATGCGTATCGACCCCTATAGATGGCGACTACACCGCTTCACACGCCGAAGAATAGAAAGATTATCGGACAAAAGAGGGGGGAGGGACGAAAGATCTGGTTATCGGGCGAGAATCGCTAAGAGTTCGCAGGCTGACCCGCTGTCTCAGCTTCGCGCACTCGGTCGCGAAGCGTGTCGAGAACTTCCCGGACCTCGTTCGCCATCCGCGCGTTGGGAAAATCGCGAATCAATTCCAACCCTGTTTCCAGCGCGTCCTGCCACCGATGATCGCGAACCGCGAATTGGAACTGCACGCCCAGTTGGAGAAGCTTTTCTTTGAAGACATCGCGTGCGCTGTCTCGCAACGTTCGTGCTTCCGCAGGCGAAAGGTATTGGTCCAGTTCTTTGAGGATGTCGATCGCGTGGTCCGTGTCGCTCTTGCGGACAGCCTCGTCCCACGACGCGATGAGATCATGCTTGTGCTGCCCCTGAAGCGCACGCATCCGATCCTCAAGACCCAGAACACGTGGATTATCAGGCAGCGCGCTCTTCAATCGCTCGATCTCGACTTCCGCGCGTGTCCATTCAAAGTTATGGAAGTGTCCGTCGATGATCTCGATCGCTTCTTGCAGGCGAGACTCAATTCGCTCCGCGCGTGCGTCATCAAGCTCTTCACGCAATTTATCCGCCTCTTCCTTGCATCCGAACCGCCGCTCGATCTCATCAATCAGATAAACCGCCGCGTCCCAGTTCTCGGTGCGAAGGTCTTCGCGGATGGCTGTCCGCAGAGCGTCCAGTTCTTCATCCCGTCGAGCGAGAGACTTGGCGACGTCCGATATTCGCGTATTACCGGCAATCTCCGTAAGCGCCGCATTCTGCGCGGCCAGCGCCTCGCTCAGATCGCGCGCCACCGTCAGTTGTCGAGACAGCGTAGACTCCGCCTTCAGAAGCAGCGGCGTTAGAATAAACACAACCGTGGCGAGGAAGACTAGGAAAACGCCCGCCGAGACCATCCAAAGCTTCGGCGAGTCCGCGTACCCCATCAGTGCCAACCCGACAAGTGCCACCCCAAACAAGACAGCACCCACGCACGCGACGGTCTGAAGCATGCGAAGCTGAGAAAATCGATTACCAGATGACATGGTCAAGCGTCCCTTGTGATAGCAAAAAAAGCCGGGGCAGCCCAAGACATCGCTGCGGCCATCGCCTTCGACGACTCGATTCCCGCTCCCCTCTCTCCAATTATATCGTATTTTTCCGGGCGTTCCCGTCAACGCAACGTCCGTTTTCAGCCCTAAAACGAACGCAAACTCACGCCGCGCTGCTTTTGTCCGCCAATTCTGCTTCGATCACCTGCGCGTCCCGAATCGCCCGTAACCGATTCTTCAGCAGGCCTTTCTCCCGCGACTCGAGCCTATTTAGCGTTCCTTCACCAAACGCAATCCGGACAGCCACAACCTTCAAAAACAGCATCGTCCCAGCCCCCGCGACCATGCCCCATGTTAACGCTGTCCAACTGTCCATGCTCGCATTCCGTCCAAGTGACGCCCACAATACATCCCCAAGGCAACCATCCGCCGCGATACTATCCCCGCGGCGCAGACCCCAAGCCCTCGTTTATCGGCGGATCGAACCCGTGATTCTTGTTACAGCAACCCCGGCCTGCATGGAACCCCTTGGCAGAACCCCCGCTCTGCGGTAAACCAAGGCTTATGGCTCTAGAGAATCAACCAAAAAGCGAAGCGACCCCGACCGTCCTCCTCGTCGATGACAACCCCCAAAACCTGGAGCTGCTTGAGGTTTACATGGAGGAGTTGCCGGAAATTCGCGTCGTCACCGCAACCAATGGTTTGGAAGCGATGAGCCAAGTCGCGGACGAATCCCCCGACCTCATCCTTCTCGATATTATGATGCCCAAGTTGTCGGGGTTTGAAGTGTGCAAGCGAATCAAGGCAGACCCCAAGACGCGCGACATCATCGTCGTCATGGTCACTGCGCTGAGCGAACCCAGCGACATCGAACGAGCCGCCGAGTGCGGAACCGATGACTACATCTCAAAACCAATCGACCGCAAAGCAATGGTCGATCTCGTCAGAAACCTCCTCAAAACCCGAACCCGAGCATAACCGTAACTCCGAAAGAGTGGCACCGGTTTGAGTGTGGCACCGGTTTGTAACCGGTGCGTCAATACCTCGGCACTGCAAAGCGCCGTCACCCATAGGGATCTCTCTCCCCAAGCCGCAGGCTTCAGCCTGCGCGGACGTTCGTCCTCAAAGATCGTTCAAAAGGAAATAACTCAAGAAGTGTAGTCAACGATCATCGACCGCGCGGGAAACCGCAGGCCAAGTCGTCAA
>JAJRUK010000055.1 GCA_024277835.1 Planctomycetota bacterium
CACCGAAATGTAGACCCCTATCAACCTATAGAAAATGCAGCACGCTTGCGTGGCGCCGGCTTCTAAAGCAACCAACAGGCTGCTGAGGTACGTTTCTTCCGGCCCCGGCCCCAACGGTTTCGGAGTGGGGGCTTTTGGTTCTTGCTTTGTTGCTGCTAATTCTTGGCAAGGTTGCGTTTCGGCGGCGGAGATTGACGTAGCACGAACATGCTTGAGCGACGAAGACACTGGCCACTTTCGCTGGCGGCTCGGATTTGTTCGTTGCTTCGCAACTCCTTGTCGCTTCCTAACGGGCGCGGCTCTGGTGTGCTGTTTGCCGACCTATCAGCTCCCTTTGGGTCGCTACTCTGATGGGGGGCGGAATCGTTATCGTGTTGTCCGGGAACCCCTGTTGACGAACGTCCGCGCAGGCTAAAGCCTGCGGCTCGGTTTGGGACGCTATCGAATGCTTGACGCAACTCTTATTCAGTCTTAAACGAAGTCGAGCGCACAACCCCCTCAATCCCCCCTTTGTGAAGGGGGGACGGAAGAAGAAGGCCGCTAGAGCTGACTGTTGCTTGCTCTAGTATCGCTGACGGGTCGCCTCCGCAACGCGGTGCAGGGCTTCGGTGAAGGCTGCGATACGCAGCGGCGTCTTTTCTTCGACGCTTCGTGTGTGGACGTTCCACCAGGCTTTGAGCATGCGCTCTTCCAGCTCGACGTTGACCTTTTCATGACTCCAACTGAACTGCTGGAGGTTCTGCACCCACTCGAAGTAGGACACTGTCACACCGCCAGCGTTGGCGAGAATGTCCGGAATAACGGGGATGTTCCTCGCACGCAAAGCTTCATCGGCGCGAGGCGTCACTGGCGAGTTGGCCGCTTCTACGATGAGCTTGGCACTTACGTTCTCGACGTTGTGTCGCGTAATCGAACCGCCGAGGGCGGCGGGAATAAGAACATCAACATCGAGCGTGAGAAGCTCTTCGTTTCCGCAGGGGCGCGTGCCGGGCATATCCACAACAGAACCGGTCTCTTTGACATGCGCAAGAACCGCGTCGATATCGAGACCGCCCTCTTTGAAGATTCCGCCCTTCACATCGGACACAGCCACGATGTTCGCTCCGCGCTGCGCGAGGAGTCGCGATGCCCACGAGCCGACGTTTCCAAAACCTTGCACGGCGATGCTGGCGCGCTTCACGTCGATGCCGTAAGCCTTGCACGCTTCGAGCGTGATAATCATCACACCACGACCGGTGGCTTCTTCGCGTCCGAGCGATCCGCCAAGACGAACGGGCTTACCCGTCACGATCGCGGGCGTGTAGCCATGCTTCTTACCGTACTCATCCATGAACCAAGCCATAACCTGAGCATTGGTACCGACGTCTGGTGCGACAATGTCGCGATAGACGCCCAGGGCCATGTCGATCTTTTGCGCGAACCCTCGCGTAAGCGATTGCAGCTCTTTGCGACTCATGCTCGTGGGGTCGCAGGTGACCCCGCCCTTCGCTCCGCCGAACGGAACGTCTACAATCGCGGTCTTCCAGGTCATCAGCGCTGCAAGCGAGCGCACCTCAGCGAGGTCTACGTGATGATGAAAGCGAAGTCCGCCCTTGTAGGGGCCTCGCACTGCGTTGTGCTGAACGCGAAAACCATGAAAAAGCTCAAGCTTGCCGTCGTCCATGCGGACCGGGACTTGGACGATTAGTTCTCGATACGGTGTAATCAGTAGTTTTTGGATTTCATCTTCGAGTCCCATGTGCTCTGCGGCGAGGAGAAACTGCTCGTCGGTGATGCGATTGAAATTGAGCTTCGAGGCGTTCGATGGCGCATCGTTGGTCTTGTTTTCTTGTGGTGGCAGTACGGTAGCGACAGACATGGGACGATCCTTTCGACTAAGTGACTCCGGCAATCCGAGAAGTCATCGGTGTGGAGGGGGGGGGAGTATTAGCGCGGAAAGGGTCTATCGCGAGCCGATTAAGACTCGTCCGATAGTGCAATGGACCACGGGGTGGGGGCTGGGTTGGTATGGAAAGAATGCGGTTCCGAAAACTCAAGCACGGCGAAATGCTACGCGAATTGGCTACGGTTGCTCGACGCCGTCTACGTAGTCGGTCTTGGTGGCGAGTACGCCCTGCTCGTCGTAAAGGTAAGAAGGCCCCTGCCGAAGACCGTTGACAAACTCGACCTCGGTTCGCTTCTTGCCGTTGGGGTGCCATTCAATATAGACGCCGTGCCAAGCGCCCCGGCGCATGCCGCGTTCGGTGAACTTTTGACCATTCTCGTGCCAGCGCTCCCAGAGACCGTCTTCCAGACCCTGCACAAAACGCCCGCGAGACCAGAGCTGACCGTGCTGGTACCAGCTAAGACGGATACCGTCGGGCACGCCGTTTCGCCAAAGCGTCTTCGTGCGTTTGTGCCCGGATTCGTAATAGGTGATCGTCCAGCCATGACGCACAAACTTTCCGTCTGCGCCTTGAAACCCCTCCACGAACAGACTGGTCAGTCCGTTGTCGAACTTCTTCTCGGTCGGAGTGATCTTCACACCGTCGAAGGTATCGCCGTGACGATCTGCGACCGGGTCGGGCGTGTTGACGGGGTGAGGTTCTTCCGCCACGACGGAAGCAGTTGCGATGAAGAGGAAACAGACCGCGGCGAACATGACGTCGCCTCGGAAACTGATACGTCGGTTGGACGTGGACTGGCTCATAACGACTCTCTCCCGCGCGTTTCGACTGGACCCATATAGATCACACCAGCCACGGCGGGACGCGCATCCCATCGGGGCTGGTGTGAGTATACCATTTCCGTCGTATCGGGCGAAACTGGAGCGAGCACGCAGGCAAGCCCAAGTGACGTTTCAGTGACGCGAACCGACGAGGATGCTGGCGTTAGATCTCCGAAACGGGGTGTGTGAGGTTTGGGTACCTCTTTTGCAGGTCGTCTCGCAATTTGGCAGCCTCTTCAAAGCGTTCCGCCTCGATCGCGTTTCGCAAGGCCCGGCGCGTGCTCAGAAGCGAATCCTCGGGTAACTGAATGTTGAGGTCGGTCGCCAGGGTCTTGAGAATCTTCAACTCCTCGCATCCTTCGTACGCGTCGATCTGTCCGGCGTCTTCGAAGAAGGTGCGAATATCGAGGATTCCGCGGTTGACGTGCGCGAGCGCACTCGCCGGTTCGCCCTCTTCCATCGAACGATACGCCAGCGCCCGGGCCTGCATCATGCGGACGTAAGGGCGGAACTCTTCCAACGCTTCGCGGTCTTCCTGTTCGAAAGCGTAGTCGCCGCAGAAGTCAAACACAGCGAGACTGTGCGACGTATCACGCAAAACAGACTCGTACTCCTCGAGCACGAAGAAGGCGATGTACCGCCGGTAGAACAGCGACGCCTCGGTCCTGAGACTGTCGCACTCTTCCGAGGTCAGTCCGAACCCTAGGGTGGTGCCGTTTTTCTCCTCGAACTTCGTGAGGCGCTTCTTGTGGTAGTCGAGAAGCGTAGCACATCCGTGCGGAGCCGTTCCGTCCGGTCGCCCTTCGGATTCCATCTGGATCACGCCCAACTCGACCCGCATCTGAACACGGATCGAATCGTCGGCAGACAGAATTTTCCGGACAGAGATCTTCTCCGCCTCGTAAGGCCAGTCGCGCAATGTCGCATGCAGGTCAACGTAAGACATGTGTACCGTCCCCCTCACAATCGCACCCCCAAGAGGGTGCAGCCTCTTCCCCCCACCTCCTAGTGGTCTGCATGGAGTGTACGATTCGCGAGTCAAGTCGCGGTGGGCAAAAACTGCGTCGCTTGCGGGGTTATTGGGACGACCTCGCCTATCGTTGGGATGCAGGATGTATGATCGGACGTCGCACGTAAACGCGCTTGCAGCCTGTTGAACAACGAAGCCTCTGAATGACGCACCGGTACAAAC
>JAJRUK010000056.1 GCA_024277835.1 Planctomycetota bacterium
CGTAACGCGCTGTCGATCAGTGACTGAAACGCTTCGTGTGGCATGCATCATTGAATACAACCAACAAGACGATCGCGCAAGTCCGCTACCACTTTAACTGCCGCCGCCATCGCACGTGGCTGAAGAGTTACAAATAATCATCACAAGCCCCTTGTATGGAGCACGAATGATGTTTACTCACCGTTACGCTAATGTCATTGCAATCGGCGTAATCGTGCTAGCGTCGGCCGCGCATGCGCAAGTGCTTTTCGACGCGGTGGATTCGCACGAATGGATCGCCGAGACCGCGGGGTCGCCGATCACGGTTGATCACGTCGACTTTCAGGGGCGTCGCTGTTTGCGCGGCATCGTCACCGCCGCCACAGCGAACTCGACCTCCATCCGTACGAAACGATTCTTGTCGGAAGACTGGACATCGCCGGTCACCGCCATCCGTGCTGATGTCTACGTCACGGGCGCAGGAAATGGCGCACGCCTGAATCTACAAACCAGAGCATTCGCCGACTACAACACAATCGTCGCCAGCGTTCAGAGCGGTATCCTTATCAACGATCAATGGCAAACAGTCACTTGGACGCTGCCTGCTGCCGTCGGGTTAGATCAGATAGGCCACGTATCTCTATTACTGAACAACATTGCAACGTTCACGCCAACCGTCTACGTCGATGATATGCGCTTGGTCGGAACCCCCGGAGGCGACCAACCGTGGGACGCAATGGACAACGGGCAATCGTGGATCTACGTAGAGAACTGGAACAACTGGTCAGGGATCACTCCGCCAACCGCGTTCCCGGGTATCGAACCCATTTCTTCGCTCGACGGATCGCCAGCCAGCCCGACCGCCAGCGCCTATCTTGAATGGGATTTTAACAACGGAGAACTTCCGGGGAACAGCGCCGCAGCCGTCGGTGTCGATGGCGGCGGTGCAGGGCTCAACGCTGATTTTTCCCAGGTAGATCGAATCAACGCATGGGTGCGGAGTTCATCGAACAATGTCTCGTTTCGAGTCTACTTCTATGACGCCGACACCGATTTCGGGTTCATCACGCACTGCAATCTTGCGCAGTCGGTGGATACATGGGAACAGTTATCATGGTTCATCGCCTGGCCACCCGGATTCGACCGGATCGATGTGGACATTGTGTACTTCGTCGTGTCCGAGATCGCGATCGACAACGCCCCCACAGGATGGGCAAGGTTCGACCACATCACCACGGAAGCTGGCGATCCGCCGCCCGCACCCGAGCTAGCGGGGCGCTGGCTCTCCCCCCAGGCGTGGCCTGTCACCGCGATTCACGCCGCCATGATGCCAACCGGGCAAGTGCTGCACTATGCCTATCCCGGAGGCGGACCGGGATCGCGGGCTTTCCTCTGGGACTACGAGACGGGATCGTTTGAAGATGTCTCCATGAACACGGACCTGTTCTGCAGTGGCCACTCGCTTCTGCCGGATGGCACGTTGTACATCACCGGAGGCAATGACTACGACTGCCAGTTTCAGGGTCGCGTCGATACCCACACGTTCGACGCCTTCACGAGTACATGGACCAAATTGGCTGACATGACGGTGGGTCGGTGGTATCCGACGAACGTGACCCTCGGCGACGGGCGCGTGATTGTGGTGTCCGGTCTTGACCGAAACTGCGTGGGGACACCGGTCATGGAAATGTACACGCCGGGCGTCGGTCTGGAAGTCATACCCGAGGGTGCAAACGGTCTTCCGCTGTACCCGCTGATGCACCTGTTGACCGACGGAACCGTCGGGTACGTTGGCCCGAGTCCGCAGAGTTCTATCTATGATCCGGTCGCGCGCAACTGGCAGTTCGTTGACTCGAGTAACGCGGGGTGGCGAGGCAGCGGGACAAGCGTCCTGGTGCCGGGCGAACCGGACAACATCATGATCATTGGCGGGGCAAACAATGGCGTCACCACGAGCACCTGCGAACGCATCGACTTCAGCGCCGCGACACCTCAGTGGGTTCCCGACGGATCGCTTTCGATTCCCCGGGCACACGCCAACGCCGTCATCCTGCCCAATCGAAAAATCATGCTCGTCGGCGGCGGGGACGACGGTTTGTATTGCGAACCGACGAACGTCCCGGAGATGTACGATCCCGATACGCGAACATGGTCAACGTTGCCCCGGCAGGTCTTCGGACGGATGTACCATTCGACGGCTGTCCTGCTGCCGGACGCCCGCGTTCTATCCGCCGGGCAAGATTCTGACAATAGCGGCTCTTGGGGTGAGATTTATGAACCGGCGTACCTGTTTCAAGGTCCAAGGCCGACGATCACCGGCGCCCCTAAGCAAATCGCCTACGGCGCTTCGTTTCTCCTGAACACACCGGACGCCGCCAGCATCGGATCAGTTGCTTTGATCCGACCCTCGGTGGTGACGCATTCCGTCAACATGGAACAGCGTTACGTCGGATTGAGTTTCACCGCGAACGACGCAAACGGTCTTTCGATCGTCGCGCCTGGGGATGGCAACGCTGCCCCGCCGGGGTACTACATGTTGTTCATCCTGAACGATCTAGGCGTCCCATCTGTCGCGGAATTCGTCCAGCTTCTCGAACAGATAGACCCGATCCCGGCTGTCTCTGAATGGGGTCTTGTCGTGATGATCCTGCTTACGATCACTACCGGAACGCTCATTCTCAGGCTTCGGTCGCCGCTCAATCGGCGGGTTCTGCGTTCTCCGTGTGCTCCAGGATCGCGATAATCATCACGACGCACAAACACTGTAGCAGAATCAAGATCGCGCCGGTCCAATTGGTCGTGGGTAGCAAAATCGCCGGCAGACCCGTGGCAGCCGTCGCGAGATAAATCGTCAAGACCGCCCCGCGCTCGGTCAGACCCTTGCGCACCAGTCGGTGCGAAAAATGTCTGCGATCGCCACGAAAAGGACTCAAACCCAGTCGCAACCGGTGAATCACCACGCTCGTCACGTCATAGAGCGGAACCGCGAGGACGACGACCGGAACGATAACCCCCAGCGGCTCGGTTCCCTTCGACGGGTCATAAAACGTCGTCAAGATTGTCAGCACAGCCATCATGTATCCAACGACAAGACTCCCCGCGTCGCCCATGAAGATGCTCGCCGGGGAAAAGTTGAACACCAAGAACCCAAGCAGCGAACCCGCGACGACCCACGCAAGCACCGGCACAAACACCTGACCCGCCATCATTGACGTCACGCCGAAAATGGCGGCGGCAATCATCGCGACGCCCGCACTGAGTCCGTCCATGTTGTCGAGGAAGTTGAACGCGTTCGTAATCAACACAATCCAAAACGTCGTCAGGGCAATCGAAATCGGAGCGCCGAGTGCCTCGACTGCACGAATACCCATTGGCCCCGCGATAAAAAGTGCGACGGCGATCTGCACGGCGAACTTTGGCAATGGGCCCAGCGCTCGACGATCATCGATCAGCCCGACGATATGCAACACCATCGCCCCGCCACAGATGGCCAGGACCATTTCGAGTTTCGACGCGATTCCTTCGGCGTGGGTTGCGTAGAGCTGGGGAACCCAAGAGGGTAGATCGCTCGTACCAAGAACGCGAGCAAAAAAAGTCCCAACGACGATCGGAAAGACGATGGCGAACGCGATGGCGATCCCACCACCGAGCGCGACGGGTTTTTCATGCCCTTTGTGCCCGGCTGGTCGATCCACGAAATCGAATCGGATCGCGCAGCGGCGCACCACGAACGTACCAACCAATGATAACGCCAGCGCCCCCCCGACAGACAACAGAACTAATCCAAGCATGACGCGAAAGTCTAGTGTAGAAACTTGTAAATCGCCACCGTCCCTCACTACGAAGCGAGCGGGGGGAAGGTTCGTCGAGCAAGGGGAGACTGGAACCAAATCGCCTCCTTGTGTACCATCCGAGGCTGTACAGTGGCCAAACCCCATCTGGGACAGTACTGGGAATACGGGAGAATTCACGATGCACCGCAGATTTCGCTTCGCAACCGGCACCTCGATCGCCCTGACCATCTTCGCGGCTCCGCTACTTGCTGGCGGCGAAAAACTGACCGATCCTCGAGAGATTCTCAAACGCGCAGACGCCGCGATGAAAGCGGTCAAAACCGTCAGCTACGAAGCCAAATACACGTCCGAAGGATGGGTGAAACCGTTCGTCGCAGATGTCGAGGGCAAGGTTGTCTTAGGTCCGGACGGAGAGTATTAAGTCCCGCGTTTCTACTGCGAAGTCTCCATGAAAAAGCCCGACTGGGACGCCCCGCAAAGCTTCACCGCCGGCTGCGATGGCAACGAGTACTACCTGATCGACGCGAAAACCAAAACGGCCCATCACGATATGGACCCAGTCGTCCTTGGCGCTAACTCCCGCGACATTCAGCGCGTCTCGATGCGCGAGTTCACCGCCGAGGAACCCTTCAAAGACGAATTGGCGGCGAAAGACATTTCGCTAACAAACACCAAGACCATCGACGGCGAAATGTGCTACGAGGTAGAGATCAAAACCGAAGGCGGACGCCAGAAGGCTGTCGTCTGGTGGATTTCAACGAAGGACTTCCTTCCGCGCGGCGTCAAACGAGTCCACGCACCGCGCAGCGGAGACGGAGAGGACGGCTCTACCCAGCTCATGATCCGCAACGTCATCGCAACAAAGAAAACCAAACCGGAAGTGTTCAAGCTAAAGGTGCCAGCGGGTTACACCAAGACGGATGAGTTCGCACCGTAACCGAAGGACGCCTATTGCTTCTTCGCTTTGGCCCTTCTGCGAAGGAACTCCTCCTCGAGTAGACGGTTTTGCTCTTTGAGATCCAACAAGGAAGAGTCCGGATCAACGTCCACGCCCTGTTTGTCGAGTTGTCTTGCCAGCGTCTCGTCGCCGCGCGTCAAGACCGAGCGGTCAGCGTATCCAACATCTCGCCACAGTTCGATATCTCCACGGGAGCTATACAATACCACGGTTCGTTCCTTCGCATAAAGCACAACCCGATCGTCTGGATCGCTCCCGTTTCCGTTGAGGTCCGCACCGCATACGTAGACATAGTCATCGAGAAAGTCGTACGATTGAGGCCACACCCTGTCGAGGAAAACGCTGGGATAATAGTGTGCGCCTACAATGGCGAGAAGAACCGAATACCAGATCGCAACAGGCCACCTCGACCGTCGTCCGACCAATACCGCGACAACAACCCCATAGATCGCTGCGGGCCAAAGGAATGAAGGAGCCACTCGCAACGTGTTACTCGCGTCCCATCGCGGTCCGCACATCTCGTACGTCGCGACACTACATGATGGCCACATATGCGTCTTCGCCGCCTCCACATCAAAGCAAGCGCGTGGTGACGTATCCTGCTGTCTTGACCATTCTCCGATGATCTTAAAGGCATGAAGCGTCGAGACCCATCCACGCAGCGACTTACCTCGCGAAGAAGTAGGTATCTGACTTCCGATGTGGTAGGAGTACGCTGCGAGCGCAAGAGTGGCAACACCGATGAGAACAACTCGCGATCGCCGAAGCCTCAACAAAAAGCGCTTCGGCGACGACGGAAGCGCGTCCTCGAACGTCGAAGGATCCTCTGGGTCGTAATCACGCCCACACTCAGGACAACGAAACTCGATCTGCCCCCGAAGATCATATTGGCATTGTCGGCAATACATTCCCATCGAACACCTCGATAAGAAACCCAGCGACCAAGCACTTATTTCGACATCCCTGCACCGCCGTCAGTATTTCTCCGACGTCGCTAGGTCGAACCCCTCATGCGCCGGGTTGAGCTTGCACTTTCGATACTCCGCGCGACACGCGTAGCATGTCGTCACTCGACCCAGGACAGAATAAATAATCAGGTCCAGCAGGATCGCACTCCCGAGCACAGACCACGCAATGACGACCGAAACCGTAAAGTAATAAATCGCGATCAACCCGAACACGACGACAATCGCAAACCCCAGCGCCTGCGGAAAGTCCTTGCGAACGAATAGCTCCGTACTATCGCAAACCGCGCACCGGTCCGCCATATCTTCCTTCCGAATCATCTCGGAAATCGTCATCGGGTGCTTCGTGTGGCATCGAGGACACTCCATCGTCTCGCCGCATTCTTCGAGCGGTTCATACTCGATAATGGCGACGCAAGTCTCCGTTGGGCAATGATATCGAATCTGCATACCGTCGTTTCCTACCAGCCTGTTGAAAAACGAAGCTTCTCTATGTGGCACCGATTTGTAACCGGTGCTAAACCCGCAACCGGAGATATCGCACCGGTTACAAACCGGTGCCACACTTTTTCAACAGCCTGCTACGTCCATAAGCTCCTAAAGATCGATAGCATCTCTTCTTCCGTCCCCCTTTACCAGGGGTGGATCGAGGAGGGTTAACCGCACCCTGCAAGCGTTCGGTTTTCTAAAGAGGCCAGCCGCACTCCATCAGCAACTGCTGCCCCGCAAGCTCACCAACGTACGCGAAAACCGACGCAAAATAAAGAATCCCCGTCGCAGACTGCGTCGCCCGCAACCGAACGCAGTCGAGCACCATGTACGAAAACACGCCCACCGACAGCAAACCGACAGCTCCACGCAAACTCACCACCAACCAACTTCGATAAACAAGCGTCAACATCGACGGCGACGAAGCAAGCTCAACAGGCCCGGCTGACCGCGTCATCAGCCAGCCGACGAGAAAACTAATCGCTACAAACACTATTTTCGCGACCACCGACCAGAACAGCACCCGAGAAAACCAAACCAGCGGAGCGATCGTCATCTTCGTGGCGGTCAAGTAAGCGTGCCCCAAAAGCCAGGCGATCGTAATACTCCCGAGCACCATCGCACTCGAAACTTGCCCGGCCACCGTCATCGTCTCCGCAAATCGAAACGCCGGCACCCCGTCAAACCGACTCGCCAGGACCGTCAGCGCAGAACCGCATGCAGCCGCGAGTCCCACCAGACCAAACATCGCCGCCACCATGCGAATCATCCCCGCGTTCCCCTCCGCCATCGGAGCAAGGACAACCAGAGAAGCGGCCCCGAGGGCTGCGGTGAAACCCGCGAGCACCGACCAGTGAACTTCCGCCGCCCCGCCTGGCGTTTGCCTCACAAGCCAAAACGAAACGCCCACAAACATCGGAAGCGTCAATAGCCCCACCACGCGAAGAAATCGCCAGGCGATCTGCTCGACGCGAGCAGTAGAAAGGACCACAAGCATCCCCCCGGCGATGGAATATAACAATGTTGCGAGCATCAATTCTCCAGCGACAATCGTCCGCCACGGCTGAAACCCTACCGCAAGCGGCACCTCGCGACTACGATACTCCATGCTGACGACAACGTACACGGGAGACCGACTCCCAAGAGACGACTTCACAATGACCGACACAACGCCAACGCCCCAACAACCCCGACCTCCACGACCTCTCCGAAAACCCGTCAAAGTCGTTTGGAAGTTTCTGACCTTCTTCGGGTTTGTCATTCCCGCCATGGTCGCCGCGTCGTTGGCGACGTCGTTTGGCGTTGGAGCGATTGTCTCAGGGCAACTCATGTCGGCGATTGGTCCCTGGATCATCGCCGCGGCGGTCCTGCTTTGCACCTGGGCATGCTTAGCGCTTTTCGAGCATAAGCCGCTCGGGGCGATCGGGCTAGGATTCGATCGCCGCTGGCTACTGCACACTGCCGCCGGACTTGCGCTCGGTGCAGCCCTCGTAACGATCGTATGGGGTATCTTTGTCGTGCTCGGTTTGGCTGAGTTCTCGCGTGGCCCCGCGAATCCGAATCTCGCAAGCGGAATCCTTCTCACCGCCCTCATGTTCGGGGGGGTCGCGCTTCTTGAAGAGTTGATATCGCGGGGCTACCCGTTTCAGGTCATCGCTCAACGCAATAAACCCGTCGCGCTAATCATCTGTGGCCTGTTCTTCGTAGCGCTCCACCTGCCCAACGACGGCGGAATCGATCCAGTGGCGATTGCAAACCTCTTCATTGTTCACGTTCTGTTCGCCGTGCTCTATCTGCGAACTCGAAGTTTGTGGCTCCCTGTGGGCGTTCATGCAAGCTGGAACTTTACGCTCGGAAGCATCTTCGGAATGAGCGTCAGCGGAAATGACGCATCGGCTACGCTATTGGTGACGATCACGGAACCGGGATTGTGGACCGGGCATGCGTTCGGACCCGAAGGGGGATTGATCGTGACGATACTTCTCGTCGCCGCAACGGCCTGCGCGTGCAAGTTCATGAAGCAGCAATACCCATCGCCCGACTTGGTATCACCAGACGGTGATGTCGCTACCCCCAGCACGCCAAGAATCGGGTGAGACGGCACCCGCTCCGACATCATCTTAGAGCAGGCAACGGTTGAATGGAACGCTTGAAAGGAACGGCTCGCAGCCTCTTGAAAAAGTGTAGCACCGGTTTGCAACCGGTGTGCTGTCTACTGTGTCAGCGCCCAGCACCGGTTACAAACCGGTGCCACACTGAAAAACTTCGTTTTCCAACAGGCTGTTACCCCTAACCGTCAACTGCAGCGAGAGCCGTTAATTGTAGCGAGTTACGAAACCGGGCTTGTTCTTCCGTCCCCCCTTTGTCAAGGGGGGATCGAGGGGGGTTGCCCAGGCTGCTTGCACGTTAGATGCGATCGCGACCGGCGCACTACGCCGAACCTCACCTGTGACGATCAACTCGAATCGCGCAAGCACATCCTCCCAACAATGATGCTTCGCCACATGCAAACGTGCAGCCTCACCAAGCCGGCGGCACTCATCGGGATCCCGTAAAAGTCGCCGCACATCGCGAATGAGCGTCTCTGCGCTTTTCGATACGAGATACTCGTGACCGCTTTCCCCGCTGAGACCTTCCTCGGCGATCGGCGTCATCACAACCGGCTTCGAGGACGCCATCGCTTCGAGCACCTTGTTTTGCAGTCCGCGGGCGATTCGCATCGGCGCGACGCTCACGTCGATTCGGTTCAACACCGGCCCGATCTCGGGAACCGCACCGGTGACCTCAACGCCGGGAACCTTGGCGAGTTGCCTGACCGACGCACTCGGCGATCGACCCACGATCACAAACACAGCGTCAGGAACCGCCTCGCGAATCCCAGGCCAACATCGCTGAACAAACCACCGCACCGCATCCACGTTCGGACGATAGTCCATCACACCAACAAACCCAACCGTCGGCGGGTGCGTCGTTGTTTCGTTGTTGACCGCAGGCAGCGGCACGCCATTACCCACCACATGCAACCGATCCTTGGCGACATAGTTACGCAGACTCTTCGCCTCCGCATCGGTAATCAAAATCGTCGCGTCAAACGTACTCGCCCACGCTCGCTCCCGTTTCCCGAGGCGTTTCCCTTCGGTGCGATACACGTTTCGCATCGGAAAAGAAGCAGCCTTCGCATAAGCGAGCCACTTTTGACTATCGCAGTCGCAATAATCCATCACGCGATGACGAACCCGCGCCCGCTTCAGATACGGTGCCATGCTCGACGAAAACGCGATGGCTGCGTGAAACCGATTCCCGCGCGACAGGCGACTCACCTCGCGCAGCATCTCTGGGCTCCGATAGTACGCCTCCGTAAGCGTCTCGCCACGCAAAAGCCCCCATATCCCGCGAACCTTGGCGACCGTAGGATTCAGATCGATCGCGACGACCTCGTCACAGTATTCGCGCAGTGCATCAATATGTTCGCGGTCAGCCGGGTCGTCTACGAAGCACGCGAGCGTGACTTCGTGATGCTTGCTCAAGTGTTCGATCTGCCGGAACGCGCGCAGTTTATCCCCCTTGTCAGGCGGAAACGGAATGCGATGAGCGAGGTACAGAATCTTCATTTCACTTACCCTGGTACATGTTTTGAAACGTATCCCCCGACAACCCGAGTGACACTTAGTGGCAGAAACCGCCACACGCTCCGCGCGAGCCCAAACGTCGGATTCGTCGGTGAAAGATCCGGCGCTGTTTTGCCGGCTGATATGAATGTTTGATATTCCAACGGTTTCGGTTCAAAACCATTGAATCGCTTGAAGTTATAACTCCCAACGTTACCCTCGCGAGAGCGGCCAAAATCGAAAACGCCGAACCCCTCTCGAACCGCACGCTCCATCAAAGAAAAGTAAATGAAATTCGCAGCGCTGCATCGCTTCGCATCGTCAGAGGTCCCGATGAAGTATGGCATCACCCGATCGCGAAACAAAAACGTAACCAACCCTGCCACAGGTCGCCCTTCCTTCCGCACCAGACAAACCCAACTCTTTCCATCAAAGGCCCCGAGAAGTTCTCGAAGAAACGACTCCGGATAAGCGAGTGAAGCAAGGCGTTTCATACTGTGCGTATAGAGCGACCAGACATCGTGAAGATGCTCTGGGCCAAACGAAATCGACAACCCAAACTTGTCGCGACCATTGCGAGCCGCCGCCCGCGCTTTACGCGGCAACCAAGCAAGCACGTCCTCCGCCCGATCTGGAAGCGCACGCTCGAACCCAACGTACCGATCAATCACCGGAAGATCGGAGACCATCGCCTTCCGACTTCGCAGATCAATCGAACGACAATTTTCACGCTCAGCGATGGCCCTTCCGTGATCAAACAGCGCACCAACCGCCAGCCGATCGTCTGCAAGAATCCCGCCACCTACCGCGTACGGAACACTCACCAACATCCGCCCCGCAAGAAAGCTCTTCACCAGAAACAGCGGTAAAACGCCTACGATATCACGATCGCGTCGCGCGATCAGATAGTACGGGCGATGTCCGAAAGAGTTCTCAACCGCGTCTCGCCAACCTGTCGCATGAAAAACTGTCCCGTCCTTGTGGGCATAGACATACGCGTCCCACGCAGTCGCGTCGCGCGCCTCCGCAAGCGAAACGTGACATGTACGAATGTCTGGACCGGGCGGTACGATCAATCGCTCGGCGCGATCCTGTTGTTTCAAGGTGTTAAGCATGCGCACCCGCCTCCTCGACCATATCCGCGCGACGACCCGATGCATGCGAAATCACGTAGCGATGCTTCCCCGATTGCGATGGTAGAATATCTTCAACGCATCGAACGTCCACAGAGACCAACTCACCCAGAACTGGGCGAACGCTTTTCGTCACCGATTCTCGTGAAACCAGCGCGATCCGATCGTCACAAACAACGTCAACC
>JAJRUK010000057.1 GCA_024277835.1 Planctomycetota bacterium
CATCACGTCGAGACGACGGGCGTTTGCTGCGAACGTATCGCGCGGGCGAGGCGCGTCTTCTCGGAAACCTCAGCGACTACGCCTTCATGACTGAGGCGCTTCTGAATCTGTACGAAGCGACGTTCGACGAGAAGTGGCTTATCGAAGCCGAGAAGCTGACGGACCTTTGCGTTAAGTTCCACCTTGATGCCAAGGGCGGCGGTTTTTTCTTCGTCGCTTCAGATGGAGAAAAGCTTGTCGCGCGATCCAAGAACCCTCAAGACGGAGCGATTCCGTCCGGCAACAGTGTGCAAGCCATGAACCTCCTCCGACTCTCGCTGCTGCTCAACAAACCCCGCTATCGGGAACTCGCGGAGGGCATTTTCCGAGCATTCGGCGATCAGGCATCGCGTTCACCCGGCTCGTTCGAGCGGTTTGGGTGCGCCCTTGATTTCTACCACGATAAACCAAAGGAAATCGCCGTCATCGGCGACCCAAACGACGACGCAACCAAGGCCCTACTGCGAACGGTTTACAAACGGTATTTGCCGAACAAAGTCGTCGTGGGTGCCCCCGACAAGCGAGACGACGCCAAAAGCCCGCTGCTCAAGGGCAAGAAACGCGTCAAGGGGCTTCCAACTGCGTACGTTTGCGAAGGTTACCGCTGCAAGCTTCCCGTCACGACGCCCGAGGAACTTGGCAAACTGCTCGACGCGAAACCAGACGCAGCAGCCAAGAAAGAAACCACCCCGTAGCGATGCGAGCGTGCTGACCGACACCGCGAGGTTGTCGAAGTTTGTCTGGGGTACGGGCTAACCTTGCTGGTGGGCGCATGTCTGTCACACGACAAGGCGACGCCGAGGTCGCATGATGGTAGAATCTCGCAACCGTCTCGATGAATCGAAGTGGGACGAGCGCATGGAAACTCGCCGCCAACGGAGGGCGAATCGATCGATGTACCGACAGTCTACAGGCCTCCCCTTAGCGATGGCAACGTGCCTCTTCATTCAGACGCTGCCGTTGTGCGCCGGGCAAACACCCGATCGAAGCTCGACTGCTGAGACACCGACGACAGCAGAGGAGTTACTGGAGGCGCTTCGAACCCGCCGACCCGCCAACGACGTGATCCCTCCACATTCTGCGAATCATACCGACCACGTCGAGATGAAGCTTCTTCCCGAGGGGTCCGTCGTTATCAATCGCCCGGGCGAGATTGCCTTGATCGGCGAATGGTGGATGTTCACCTCGACGGACGGAGAAACCAAGTTGCGACTGCTGCCAAACTTGACGCTTGAAACCATGGTGCTGATGACGCAGGCGATGGAAGCACCGCTTCATTTTTCGGTCTCTGGCGAACTGATGGTCTTTGAAGGCGTGAACTATCTCTTGGTCCGGTCTGCCCCACGTGCAAGAGCGCCTCATCATGAAGAAAAGCCGCAGCCAGCCGCCCCATTGACAGCGAACACAACCGCCGAAAATCCTAGCCCAAAGAAGACCGGCGCGTCCAGCGACGACGACCCCTCTGACGTTCTTGGCATCTTATCGAAACAGGGTCGAGATCGCCCGGTGATCCCGATCCCGCCGGCGGATAAGAGCCGCGATCATCGCCGCGAGGGGAACGCCTTTGCGGGTTTGCTCGATGGGTCAGCCCTCGTCGATCGGCCTTGTCGTATAACCCGCCAAGGCGACTGGTGGACGCTGATTTTTGAATCGGATCGCATCGAACATCCGGAACTGCCCATGCGACTCTTGCCGTGCTCAGGAACCGAGTTGATGGTACGGTCTTCGACTCAGCTCGTCGGCGGCGTTGTATTTAGGGTATCGGGCGAGGTAACGTCGTTTCTGGGGAAGAACTACTTGCTGCCTCGCGCGGTCACGCGCCGGTTCGCATCGGGCAACCTTCGGAAATAGCGCGCGTTTTGTTTCGCTTGCTTGTCAACAACCTGGAGATTGAGAATGAATCGTCGAATGATCGCGGCCCTTGGTTTCGCAGTGGCGTTTTTCGGCACGAGTGCGTCTGCCCAACTAACGCTTTTTTTGGATTTCGAGTCCAACTCGACTTGCGATCTTGTGAACGCATCGAACACAGAGCTTGCGGTTCTCGATGAAACGCTCGAACTGGTCGTGATCGAAGGGCTGGACGTGGTTCTCGAGGGTACGTTCGTGGATTGTGACGGAACGGTGCTCATCGACGGCGTAACCAGCGGATTCATCGGGTACGCCGAGGATGGAGACGGGTTTGCGTCGCTCTGGTGGCTTTCGGATTTTGGCACGGTCCTGGAACTTGATTTTGTGACGTTTCTTCCGTTCGATAGCGGGCTGTTTCCGTCGGATTTCTTCGACGTACCGTGTGACGCGTGCGACTTCTGGGACGATTTCACCTGCACAAGTTTCTTCGCAGATTTCGACGGTGACGGCGTCGAAGATTTTCTCGATTTCTGTTGCGACTCCCCCATTGACGAACTGGTCGATGTTGATGGCTGCTCCTGCTCCGAACTAGACGACGACCAGGACGGCGTCGTGAACTGCTACGACCTTTGTAATAACACACCATTCGATGCGCTGATCGACAACGACGGTTGTGAGGCCGTCGTCTTCATCGACGATGGCGGAGCGAATCTCAACGGCGTCTCGCTGATGTGTGGTTCGTTCTCGACGCTTTCATTAGCCATGATGGTCGCCGGGCTTGCGTCGTTTCGGACGTCGCGCCGCCGGTTTCGATAGCTGCGAATCGCTAGAGTCTGCACCTCGGCGTGTGGCATCGGCATCTTGCCGGTGAGCATGCGGGCAAACATAACCCTCTTTTCCAACCCAGCAAGGAACTCACCAGATGCGCTTCAACATCTTCGCTTCTATCCTGGTCTCGATCGCCGCAATGTCATTCGATGGCAGCGAGGCTCGCGCCCAAATTGATCCGTGGAATACTTACTCAACCACCAACAATGTGTCGCGTTGCGCCGTGATCAACGCTGCCAATGCTGAACTCGTTGTCTCAAGCGTGACCGGACAATTCATTCTCGTTTCGTCCACCGACGTCACGCTGCAAGACACGTTCGTCGATGCGGACAATTTTGTTTTCTTCGAGGGCGAACCTTTCGGGTCGATCGGGTTCGCAACCGATGGCGATGGACTGCTGAGTTTATGGTGGTTGACGCTGACGGGCACGGTCATCGAGATCGACTCGATCACGGCGGTGCCCAGCGCAACCTCAAAGACACCGGGAGACTTCACCGACGCTGGCTGCGACGCTTGCAACTTCTGGGACGAACCGACCGCCTGCGCTGCGCAGACTGTCACGGTTCCGCTATGCGGTGTCAACGTTCCGGTCACGCTGCCAATGATTGGGCTTGGCCTAGGCGTGATGGGGTTCGTACGTCGCGGCGAACGACGTCGAAGTAGAGGCATTTCCAAAAATTAGGTAGCGTTCGATGAAAGCGGCGTTTCCGTTCCCCGCCTTGAGCCGCGTGGCTTTAGCCCGCGCGGAGTCACCTATACCAGCAAACGTTCGCAACAAGAAAAACGAAACCGCCCAAGCAGTCTTGGGCAGAATCGGGGTCGGGTTTGGGTCGGGGACCTGGTCGGGGTCGATTTTGGTCGAAACCCAATCGCAGTTAGGTTCTACTGTGAAGCTCAAACGACTTGACGCGACCGCCGGTTTTTTGTCCAATGGCGACCAACATTGGGCCGTGGTGCAATTGGCAGCACGTCTGACTCTGAATCAGAAGGTTCCAGGTTCGAGTCCTGGCGGCCCAATCATAAAGCCTTGAAAACAAGGCACTTACGAGCGACGTCGATCCTTGAGGGTTGGCGTCGCTTGCTTGGTTCAACTCCGGTTCAACTACTGAAACGAAAAAAGCCCGCACACTGTGGCGTACGGGCCTACTGCCGGGGCGGTATCGCGGGCTACTTTTCTCCGGTCGATGGTCCCTGTGCGATCTTTGGACGTCTTTTCACGCCCTCCAATCGCCTACGACACTGGTCGACCTGCTCTTGCGAGAACCGCCGACCGCCTTTGTTATTACCGACTCGATGTCGAGATTCTCTATCTTTGTCTCAACTTCTTGTACCGCTGACTGAACTAGCGAACGGGTGCCCAATTAGCAACCTGTTATGGAACCAAGAACTCATGGGGGGTACCTGCCCCACCCTCCCCATGGACGAAGCCTCGGGACACATGAAATAGTGACCCTTTACTTCCTCGCCGTGGAAGTAAGAAGTTCAACCATGTGCTTTGCGGTTTCGAGGAGGTTATCTACAGTAGTTACAGGAGCAAAGTTCTGAGATGATTGAATTGTGTACATTCGAGTGCCCAAGTTGGGGACGGAAGAACGATGTCTGCGGTGGTTTCGACATTACCATGCTTCGTAGTTGCGAGGCACGTTCAGCATGCCGTATTCGCTTCGCTTCCATGATCGGGGTTGTCTACATGTTCATCCTTGCCGCTCCCGGTTGTGCGGCGAACGAAAAGCTTACACGACTCCGCTTGGATAACGATCAGCTTCGGGAAGTATTGACCCTTGAGCGAGATTCAAATGCATCCTTAAGAACAGACCTTGAAGCGAAGGCAGATCGAGAAATCGCCGCCCAGCGAGTCTTGGAGATTCGTAATACACTCGACAAGGCAAGAATCCTGTGCGGTCCGGGTCGAAGCAACGGGATGGCGCGATTGCGGCTGACGATGCATAACGCATACTGCCTAACCTGAGTTCGGAGCGTATGCATAAACAGAGAGCGGTGGCGATGGGGCGGGCTTCTTGAGATGTCAATCCGCTTTAGGTCGGCGAACCGAAGGGCGACATGGCAAATACCAAACAGCTTGATGTTGACATTCAGTTCTTGACAACGATTCAAACCGACGTGCTCAACCGTTTGGGTCCGATGGGGCATACGCAGGCGTGTGACGAATTGTTGCAGCTCTGCCAAGACGGCGAAAAAAACGGGTACCGGGACGCACGTGAACGAATTGGCAAACTCACGCTTGATGAAATACGTGAGATGATCAAATCACTGACGTTGCGTTTTCATCTGCGTAATCAGGCGGAAAAGGTTGCCATCATACGAATCAATCGCCGCCGGCAGCGTGAAGCAACCGCGCAAGCACCACGCAAAGAATCTATTGCGGAGGCGGTTTCCAAACTGAAGTCACGAGGCATGTCACTCAGCGATGTCATGGGTATCATTCATCGTATTGATATTCAGCCAACATTGACGGCCCATCCAACTGAGTCTCGTCGCCGCACACTCCTGCGGAGACACCGCGAGATTGCTGAATGCCTGCTCGAACTGGGTAAGCCCTCGAATGATGTGGCAGCAAAGACACGTATCGAAAACACGATCCGCCAATCCGCTCTCCTGCTGTACGGTTCAGATGAAGTGCGTATCGAGCGACTCAGCGTGCTGGAAGAGATCGTCGCTTCGCTGTATTTCTTGACGAATTCAATCTGGCATGTCGTTCCTCGAATCTCGCGTGATGTGGCTGATGCCGTCGAGCAAAGCTTCGGCGTACGCCCGGAATTGCCGCCGATCGTGCGATACCGAACCTGGATCGGCGGCGACCGAGATGGCAATCCACTTGTCACGTCCGAGATGACGTTGGAGAGCTTGCGGCTTCATCGTCAAGCAGCCACCAGCCTTTACCTTGAGAAGCTAAACGACTTGATGCGTTTGCTCAGCCTGTCCGAGCGGCGACTTTCCATTCCCGAAGAACTAACGGCGAGGGTTCAACCCGATCAACTGACCGACCCTGTTCGTGACGAGTATTCTGCGCGGCTTCGGCATGAACCGTTTCGGTTAAAAATAGCCGAGATGCGAGGTCGGTTGACCGCTGCTGTCCAAGACCACGCCGCTTACAACGTCGAGGCGTTTGTGTCCGATCTCGAACTGCTGGCGGATAGCTTGCGCCAGATGAAACTCGCCGAGATCGTTGACTCCAGCGGCTTGGCGGATCTACTTATTCAAGCCAAGGCATTCGGTTTTCACCTGGCTGCGCTCGACATACGCCAACATAGTGATGTCCATGAACATGTTGTCACAGAACTGATCGCGCACGCCGGCGTTTGTAAAGACTATCGATCGCTCTGCGAAACCGAGAGGGTCGAGATACTGTCCCAGTCGATAGAAAGCGCGACCCTGGACCACTCCCGCATCGAAGATATGAGCGACACCACGCGCGAGCTTCTCAGCGTTTTCGACATCATCAAACAAACTTGCGAACACGATCGGCATGCGCTCGGCAGCTACATCATCAGCATGGCCAACAGCGTCAGTGACGTTTTGGAAGTGTTGTGGCTCATGCGTTTAACGGGTTGTGCTGTCTTAGATATTGTGCCGTTGTTTGAAACGATCGACGATCTTGAGCATGGCCCCGACTTGCTGGATGGCATGTTGGCCAATCCGGTCTACCGAAAACACATAGAATCCCACGGCCAGTTCCAAGAGATCATGCTCGGCTATTCAGACAGCAATAAGGACGGCGGCTTTCTTATGTCGAGCTGGGTTCTCCAGGCTGCGATGTCGCGTCTTGCCGGAGTCTGTCGAAACAAGGACGTGAGATTTCGTTTTTTCCACGGAAGAGGCGGTACTGTCGGGCGAGGAGGCGGACGATCCAATCGTGCGATCCAGGCTACACCGATCGACAGCCGTAGTGGTGGGCTTCGAATGACCGAACAGGGTGAGGTCATTTCGTTTCGCTATGCGATCCCGGATATCGCCCACCGACATCTCGAACAGTTGGTCAGCGCCACCTTACTCGCAGAATCCCAAGCCTCGGCAGAACCCGAATCTCGTTCCAGCTCCGATGAGCAACTCATGGGACGGTTGGGTGACCGGGCGATGGCGGCGTACCGGCAACTGATTGACGATTCCTCTTTCTGGGACTGGTTTACGCAAGTGTCACCGATCGCGCATATCAGTGCTTTGCCGATCGCCTCGCGACCTGTCGCTAGATCAAGCGGCTCTGTGCATTTTGAGAACCTCCGCGCTATCCCATGGGTCTTCTCATGGACCCAGATGCGCATCAATGTTCCCGGTTGGTATGGAATCGGCAGCTCCCTCAGCGAAGCCATCGCGGAGTCTGATGAAACCATCGGAATCCTTCGCCGTTGGTATCAGGAGTGGGACTATTTCCGAACGGTCATTGATAACGCTCAACAGGAGATGGCTCGTGCACGGATGAACATCGCACGCCTTTACGATGAACTCGCCAACGATCGTGATCACGGTGCGTCCAAGCATTTTGAACGCGTCTCGGCGGAGTTTCAGCTCGCGCGCACAGCCATTCTTCAGATCACTGGCCAACAAGAGATTCTCGACAACAACCCTGTCATCCAACGATCCATCGAGCAGCGCACCGGCCCCACCGATTTACTCAACGTGTTACAAGTGGAGTTGCTTAAACGCTATGCCCGTGCTGACAAGACCGAGAAATCGAGCTTACGGCCGGTGCTTTTCGCGAGCATAAGCGGCATTGCAGCCGCGATGCAGAGTACAGGTTAGAGCATCCCTAGTTCAATCGTAGCGCGTTAGGCACATGTTCGGGTTGCGCGATTTGCGGCGGGTTTGTAGGCTTCTTTGGGTTCGATGGACGGACCGAGAAGGGGCCATGGATGGGCGTTGCATACGGGCAGGATTTACGAGATCGGGTTCTTGCGGCTTACGACCGCGGGATGAAAACCAAGCAGATCGCGGACCTTTTTCTAGTGAGTTCGTCGTGGTTGCGTCGCGTCAAGCAGCGTCGGCGCGAGTCGGGCGAGACAGCACCTCGACCACGCGGAGGCGCGACTTTCATTAAGATTGATCTCACCCGGCTTGCTGAGTTGGTGAGGCAACACCCCGATGCCACAACGAAGGAACTCCATGTATTTCTTGGCGCTAATTGCTGCGAGTCGGCGGTAGGTTTGGCATTGAGGAGGCTGGGGCTGACTTTTAAAAAAAGACGATCCACGCAGCGGAGCAAGACCGTCCGGACGTAGCTCACCGCCGTGCTGCTTGGAAACGAATCCAGCCTAAAATCAACGCCAATCGCTTGATCTTCATTGATGAGACCTGGACCAAAACGAACATGACACGTTTGCGTGGTCGCGCACCACGCGGCGAGCGTCTGATCGACAAAACACCTCATGGCCATTGGAAAACCACAACGCTGATCGCGGCGTTGGGGATCAGCGGTATGCGTTGTTCAACGGTGGTGGACGGTGCGATCAACGGAGACATATTCGAGGCGTTCGTAGAGCAGGTGCTTGTCCCTGAACTTCGCCCAGGCGATGTGGTGATCATGGACAATCTGTCGAGCCACAAACGTCATCGTGTCCGGGAATTGATCGAAGACGCCAACGCCCATCTGGTGTTCCTGCCTGCGTACAGCCCCGACCTGAATCCGATCGAAATGATCTTTGCCAAAGTCAAGCAGTTGCTCAGGTCCATGGCATGTAGAACACGAGACGCGCTTTGGAATGCGATGCAGTCCGTCCTCGATCAAGTGACAACTTCAGATGCACTCAACTGCTACAATCACTGCGGATACACGCTACAAATGAACTAAGAACGCTCTAGCACGTCACGCTGCCCATGGCGTCACCCATAAGCACTATCAGGACTACACGCTTCTCGACATATGGTCTGAAATCGAGAAGCTTCCGGCAATCCCAACCGAAGGCGAGCCGTCAATGCTTCGAGCAACAGAGACAGACGATTGCGGCCCGACTGAGAAGCGACTAGTGGTCCGTCACAGCTTAATTTTAGGATACACGGACTTCAGTTTGCACCGTGCGTCTTCGACTTTCATTTGCCAATCAACGCCTCGTTGCGATACGTTAACATCGGTTGACCAGGCCGCCGTTTCTTCGCGGAGCGTTTTGATGTCGCCGATTCGACGTCCTGCCACACACTGACGCGTTACTGAACTCAGTTCATTCTCTGCGATGTTCAGCCAACTACCGTGCTTCGGTGTGTAGCAGAACTCAATGCGTCGCACCAACTGCCTTGCCCGCTCGGGATCAAAGGCCTCGTAGAACGCGCCC
>JAJRUK010000058.1 GCA_024277835.1 Planctomycetota bacterium
AGCCGCCTGTGCGGATAGACTGTCGCCGCAACACCCACGCCGGTCACAATCGCGAAAGCCAGTGCAATGGCCGTCAATTTCAAATGCCGTTTGGTGTTTTTGAGCAAATTGTCGAGAACTGTAGGGCCCTGATCGGATGCGAGGATGAGTCCTTGTTTGTGCACGAATCGATTGGCGATATCGGCGTAGCTCAGGTCGGTGGTGAGTGTCGTTGCGTAGAGGTCGTAGCAGGTTGACCAGTGCACGGCGAGAAGCCCGTACGCCAAAAGGATGACGAGCGTTCCCAGCTCTGTAATGCGAGCGCTTCGGAACCGCAAGAGCGGATAGCTCCCGATCATCACAAGCCCGACCTTAAAGAGCACGACCGACGGCGTTCCAAGACCAAGAATCCATCGCGCGACGGGGTTGCCTTCTTGCAGCAGCCCTTGCTGGTGAGAAAGTAGCGTCAGCACCAAGTCGAAGGCGTTCAGAATCCAGATTCCAATGACCAACAGGATGACGCGCCGGGCGCGCGACTCAGCGACCCAGTCGAAGAAACGCGTGCCCCGCGTCTTGCGGAGGGGGCAGGCGGTCATCGCGGGGCGTAATGCGCTCGGCGAGTGCAGATCCATGCCAGGGGTATCGGTCTAGTTTGCGGCACGTTTGACCCCGACAAGGCCGGTGAGCGAGTCCAACAAAACAGCCCTTGGCGGCGTCGGTGCAGGCGTTTTTATCGGTCATTCACAAAACAGTGGTGCTGCCCACGTCCCGCATCGCAGCAGGTTGCATTTCAGTGCGATTACGATCAAACTCATGCGTCAGAGCCGAAAGGTGGTTGGTGAAAGATGGTTACAAATGGTGAAGCGACAGGTCTGTCGCACGTTTCCTCCGAGGGCGAAGCTCGCATGGTGGACATTTCGGAGAAGGCGGTGACCCGGCGCGAGGCACGGGCGTCGGCGAGGGTTGTCTGCGCTCCGGAGGTTCTGGACATGATCATGGGCGGTCAGCTTTCCAAAGGTGATGCGCTCGCGACAGCCCGAATTGCCGGTATCACAGCCGCCAAAAAAACGGGCGACCTGATCCCGCTGTGTCACCCGTTGTCGCTCGACTTTGTCGGTGTTGAGTTCGAACGCGTCTCGGCGGGCGAGTTGCTCATATCGTGTACCGCTCGGACGGCGGGACGAACGGGGGTTGAGATGGAAGCGATGACGGGGGCTTCGGTGGCTGCGCTGACAGTGTACGACATGACGAAAGCGGCAGATAAGTCGATTGTACTGGGGCCAATCCAACTGGAGCATAAGAGCGGCGGGAAGAGTGGGGACTTTAAGCGTCGCTAGTTTTCACATCGTCCGGTCGGTTAGATTTCAAAACATTTGAAATAGGGGTCCGATTGGCCCATCGAGTGCTATGATTCCGATCGGTATGACTAGCGTGATAGTGTCAGGCTACCGGGTTTCGGCGCTATCTGCTTTGACGATTTGCGAGGCAGGCGAGGACATGCGGACAGCAACCAGGACACTCGAAGCACTCTACGCACCGATTGAGGCCGATCTTGCATATGCGGTCCGTGTGTTTGACGAAGAGCTGGTCAGCGAAATCGCTTTCGTCAATGAGTTTTGCGAGACCGTCCGTTCGTACCGGGGAAAGATGCTTCGCCCTGCGTTTCTCTTGCTGACCGCGAAGGCGAGCGGGGAATGTAGTGAAAAACATCATGTTCTTGCTGCCGTCGTCGAGATGGTACACATGGCCACGCTCGTCCACGACGACGTTCTTGATGAAGCGGGCGAGCGTCGGCAGCAGCCAACGGTCGCTTCTTTTGCGGGGAACACGTCGGCGGTTCTGCTTGGCGATTATCTTATTAGTCATGCGTTTCATCTTTGCAGTGGATTGGAAGATCAATATGCAGCGCGGCGTGTTGGGGCGACGACGAACGTCGTTTGCGAGGGCGAGCTGCTTCAGAATTTTCATCGGCGTGATGTTTCGATTGGTGAGTCGGTTTACTTCGACATCGTCGGTCGAAAGACGGCGGCGCTGACCGCGGTCGCGTGCGAACTCGGCGCTCGATACGCTGGCGCGTCGCCATCGGTTGTCGATGCGATGTGGCGATTTGGAAACGCGGCAGGGATCGCGTTCCAGATCGTTGACGACGTGTTGGATATCGTTGGCGACGAATCTCGCGTTGGCAAGACGCTGGGGCAGGATTTGGCGCTTGGCAAATTGACGCTGCCAACGATCCATTTTCTTCAAAATGCGACTTCCGCGGAAGCGGATCGACTATCGCGCATTTTGGCGGGGGACGACGAGGCCGACCCGCTGGAGGTTCGTGCTCTACTTGAGGGGCAGGGGAGTTTCGACTACGCCCTCGATCGTGCTCGCGGATTCGTGCAAGAGGCGCTCGCGGCGCTCTCTGAAGTCCCCGAAAGCCCGTCACGGCGGTCGCTGGAGGCGCTTGCGGGATTCATTGTCGATCGTCAGTTCTAGCCCGCCGACCGCCATTTCTTCTAAGTTACCTTGAAAAAAAGGGTTACATCTGATCCTGTGCGCGACAGAGGCGAGTTTCGTCCTTGAATTGGTATGTGCAGGGGTCTAGGATTTGCCGATTGAACAGTACGGATGTCCGCGCCGGGAGAACGGTTTCTCGGGTGTGTCTGGTTCTGCGGTTTTGCTCCTTGGCTGAGCCGGGGGAGCGGTTTGTGTTGCGATATTACTCGAAATTTGGTCGAACGCGCTTCGGAGTGGTGGCGAGCGCGCTATTGATGCTTGGTTTGCCTCTCCCTGCCCACGGTCAGAGTGATTCTCCGGCAGGCGCGGCGGCGACGTCAACGGACGTCTATGGGAACGCACAGTTCGGTCTGCCGGAGCGCCGACCGCTGGGGATTTTCCGGTTTGCTCGGAGTCGCGGCGGAGGTGATGGTCGGTCGTCGAGCGCTTTGAATCGGACTCGGAGCCGGCGTGGTGGCGATACGCTTTTTTCGATTCCGGGTGATCTGCTCGGTCTGACCACGATGGCGACTCTCACGAATACCGTCTCGCCAGGTGTCGCGTTTACGGTACCGACTCGAAAGGCAGAGTCGTTCTACCAATACGGCGGGTTTGGCAGGCGAACGCGTGACGCATTTCAGGATCCCGTGAGCACTGCGTTCTCCCGGCGGTACACATTGCTCGAGGCCACGTCGCAGGCTGCACCGATTTACCGTGCGCTCGCAAGGAATACTTCGATGGCGGGGATTCGCTCCGCCGTTGTTCAGACGCCGTTCGCTCCGTCAAGTGACGAAGAGCTGGACTCGCCAATCTCACTCTTCAAGCGGTTGGATGAGCGCGTTGCTTCCTCGTATGCTCGAACGCGCAATGAAGCGTGGGGGTTGTTTTCGGACGGCGCGTATCGACCCGCGGCGCGTGCCTTTGAGGCAGCCTTGATTCTTTCACCCGAAGATCTTGCCATCCGGATCGGTGAGATCTTCTGCAAAGTAACCTCCGGTTCCACTCGGACCGCGATGGCGATTGTCGCCGACTTGGGAAATCATACCGACAACGTCTTTTCGGCGGACGTCGATATGAGGGCCAAGTTCGGCGATCCACGAGTCGCGGATCAATTGGCAACGGACGCTCGCTTGTCGCTGGAATCGGTGGCAGAGGGGCGAGGGCCGGACCTCGACGCGACGTATGTCCTTGTACTATGGTACCTCGGAAAACGGGATGAGGCTGCGCGGTTTGTGTTGGTTCTCTCGCGAAAGACGGGGGCTGCGAACTATTCGCGCTGGCCCGCACAGATGCGGGAAGTCGAGCGTGGCGGGAAGAAGTCGAAGGGGGTGTCTTGAGTCGGCATGACTGATTCAAGTTCGCGAAGGTTGGGGCAACGCTGATGTTGATCTTTCATTTTGGCAACCGCAAAGAGTTGATTTGATTCGCGCGATGAGTGACTCTTCTACGACGCATGCCGGGGCGATCCCCGAGACGTTTATCCGTCATCGTTCTGTGATGGTGGTACTGGCGCATGGCGCGCTCTTTGCGATATCTCTTCTGGCAGCGTTTCTATTAGCCTACAATTTCCGGTTTGTCATCGGGCAGGCGGGGGGGGGCTACGTTTGGTTTGACGATCTCTACCTGCCGTTGCTGGCGATCGCGCTTCCGCTGAAGCTGCTGGTCTTTTATGTCGCCGGGCAGTATCGCGGATCGTGGCGATACGTCGGGCTGCGTGATCTGTTCGGGGTCATTAGTGCGTCGCTCGTTGGGACGTTCTTTTTTCTGACGGCGTATTTTCTTCTAGAAAACGGGTGGCATCGCACGTTCGGTTACGCGTTGATCGATGCCTGGCCAACCCAGAACTTGCGACAGTCAGCCGTCTTTGTGCTCGACTGGGCGTGTACGATCGTTTTTGTTTCGACGGCACGGATCGGCGTTCGCTTTTACTACGAAGACCTACAGGCCGGGCAGGCGGTGAACCCTCGGCGGATGTTGATCTGCGGTGCCGGCGATGCGGGCGAGGCCGTCTTGCGCGAGCTGCTTCGAGTTGGGGAGCATCATTGCGTCGGTTTTCTCGACGACGACGCTCAGCTTCATGCGCGCATTCACGAGGTCGAGATAGTTGGTCGGACGGGCGAGATTCGCGAAATTTGCGAAGAACACAACGTCGAAGAAGTACTGATCGCGATCCCCGGTGCGCCTCCGCGATTCATTCGCGACTTGGTCAAGAAGTGTCACGGTACTGGTGTGCTCTTTCGGACCATGCCCGTTGTGACGGATGTGATCGAAGGGCGGATGCAGGTTTCTCAAATTCGTGATGTGAACATTGATGACCTTCTGGGTAGAGAAAAGGTGCAGCTTGACGTTGCGTTGATCGGCGCTCAGCTAAAAGGGCGTCGTGTCGCGGTGACGGGGGCGGGCGGAAGCATCGGTTCGGAAATGTGTCGGCAGATCGCAGCCTTTGGTCCGCTGAGACTCGTGCTGATTGAACAGGCGGAAAACAGTCTGTTTGAAATCGATCGAGAGCTTCGATCGTCTTTCCCTGACGTGGATATCATCCCCTATGTCGCGGATGTTGCCGACCGCCGGCGGGTGGATGCCCTGTTCGCTGCG
>JAJRUK010000059.1 GCA_024277835.1 Planctomycetota bacterium
AGACCGTGACATTGGTCTGGAGGCGCTCGTCGAAGTGCTCGACGGCAAACGCATCGTCCATCACCACACGCATCGCCAGGACGATATCATGACCGTCCTGCGACTGTCCAAAGAGTTCGGTTTTCGCGTCGTGCTTCATCACGTCAGCGAGGGTTGGATGGTCGCCAAAGAAATTGCGGAAGCGGGCGTACCCTGTTCGATCATCATGATCGACAGCCCCGGCGGAAAGCTCGAAGCGGTCAACCTGGTCTACAAAACAGGCGGAATTCTTGAAAAAGCGGGCGTGTTGGTCGCTTATCACACTGACGATTGGATTAGCGACTCACGCGTCTTTTTCAGATCGGCAGCCCTTGGCGTTCGGGCGGGGTTGTCGCGCAAAGGGGCGCTCGCGTCGCTCACGCTTAACGGTGCGAAAATGTTGGACCTGGAGGATCGCGTCGGTTCGCTCAAGGCGGGCAAAGACGCGGACTTCATCATCATGGACGGCGACCCGCTGAGCGTTTATTCAAAAGTGCTTGAGACATGGATCGAAGGCACGAAGGTCTTCGATCGCAGTGACCCGGAAGATCACCTGCACGCCGTCGGCGGATACGGTGCGGGTGACGACATCACGCCTTACCTTTGCTGCTACGACCACGGGAGCGACCAATAATGAGACACGCAAAGAACCGTTCCACTCTCCTGCCGTTTCTGTCGCTCCTTGCGATTGCGGCGACGTCCGATGCCGTTCTCGCGCAGGTCGCCGTTCGCGGGAAGACCGTTTACACGATGGCAGGGACGACGATCAATGATGGCGTGGTCATTATTCAAAACGGAAAGATCACCGCCGTTGGCCCTGCTGCTTCGACGCCGATCCCGTCGGGTTTCAAGGTGCTCGAAGGCGAGGTCGTCACGCCCGGTCTAGTGGACGCCCATAGCACTGTCGGACTGACCGGTATCTACAATTCCAAGAAGCACGATCAGGATCAGCTGGAGCATTCCACGCCCATGCAGCCCGAGCTTCGCGCGATCGACGCTTACAACCCTCATGAAAAACTCATCGAGTGGGTTCGTGGTTTTGGTATCACGACGGTGCATACCGGGCATGCACCCGGCGAGTTGATTTCCGGGCAGACGTGTATTCTGAAGACGACCGGTAATACCGTCGAGGATGCGGTCATGGTCGAAACCGCGGCGGTCGCTGCTACCCTCGCGCAGTCAGCCAAGAAAAGCGGCAAGGGTAAATCGCCAGGTACGCGCGGAAAGATGATGGCTGTCCTTCGTGCGAAGTTGATCAAAGCGCAGGAGTACAAGAAAAAGATCGACAACGCGGAGGAGGGCAAAGAGCCAGCAAGAGACCTTGGTCTGGAAACGCTGGTCAAGGTTTTGAACCGCGAAATTCCGCTCATGGTCACCGCCCACAAAGCCCAGGACATCGCCAGCACGCTTCGTCTTGCGAAGGAGTTTGATTTCAAGCTGATTCTCGACGGTGCATCGGAAGGCTACCTGCTAACCAAAGAGATCAAGGCCGCGGGCGTCCCGGTGATCGTTCACCCGCTGATGATTCGGGCGTACGGCGACTACAAGAATTTCAGCTTCGAGACGCCTGCTAGGCTCGCCGCTGCGGGGATTCCGGTCGCGTTGCAGAGCGGGTATGAGAGCTACGTCCCTAAGGTGCGGGTCGCTCTCTATGAAGCTGCGATCGCGGCCGCCAACGGGATGACCTTCGAGCAGGCGCTAGGTACGATAACCATCAGCGCAGCGAAGATTCTCGGAATCGCTGACCAAGTTGGATCGTTGGAGGTCGGTAAGGACGGCGACGTCGCCATCTACGACGGCGACCCGTTCGAATATACGTCCCATTGCACTGGTGTTGTGATCAACGGGCGGGTTGTCAGCGACACTCCCCAGTAACAGGTACGGTTCGAGAACATATTCCGCAGTTAATGGCAAGTCTTATCGGTCCTAGCGTCGCGCGTAAGTCGTTTTGTGGCAAGCTACTTACGATGATCGGACGTGTCGCGTCGCGTTCCGGGGGCGCGGTCGCGTGAAATCGACCTTGACCCGTCCGATTTCGCTACCTAGAACCTGTTAGGAGGCTTCGCGCGAGGGGTGCCTAGGTTGACACTTTTCGGCATAACGGCTATCCTAATTTGTCAGCGGAGGTTATGGGAACGGTGTCATGTGACGTCGGGCAGTCTTCGTTCGCGGCACGGGTGGGTGCTGTTGGAGCGTGCAAGTGGGGTTTCCAAGACGATCCATGCCTGCCGCAATGGCGATGTGAGTCGGGAGAGGTTGTGGGGGTTCGGTCGCGTGGCGCATTTGGTGCTACAACCGATTTCGATCGCTCAAGAATTAGTTGTTCATACAAAACCGATCGACCGCTGAAAAGCGGCGGATCGCGTCCCGACGGAGGGGAACGCGTCCCGAGAGGTTAGTGTTGTTGGATTTTTTGAACGCGGCGGAGGTCTACTCGCAGAAAGACTGCGGTTTGTCCCGCTGGATGAGGTTGTCCATAGGAAGGGTGAGTTTGATGCACGAAAGAATGCTCCGGGTACTCGGCGGGACGTTGGTCGCGGTGACGCTCGCGCTCAATAGCGCAGGCGTGAGCGCACAAGATGAGATTACGTCGGTCAATACTGGCACGGACAGTCTGACGGTCGTCCGAGACAATGCTGCGGTGCGCTCCGTGGCGTCTATCGTTCCCCCGGGAATGTCGAACCTGCGAGAGCTTCCAGCAGGAACGAAGACTCATCATTTGTCGAAAGGCGGCTCGGTTGCTGGTCTCACCGAAACGCTTATCTACAGCAACACGCGTGGTCGCGTAATCATTCCGTTGGAGCCGGGTTTCCTGGTTGCGGATGACATTGCGACGATCGCACCGGATGGTTGCCGGCTGACCAAGGCGACCTTCCAAGTTATGGGAAATGCGAACCTCAGCGTCGGCGAGGCTAGGTCCTACTCTGTTACTTATGCGCTCTACGACACTTGCCCCGAGGCGTTCCCGCCAGGTGCGAGTCCGTCACGGTTGATCCCGGGAACCCTCGGAACAATCACGATCGATGCCAACGTCCAGGACGTGACAGAGGTTACGATTCCTCTGTCAGGCCCTGCGGGGAAGACTTCGATGTGGCTCGCTCTCACCTTTAACCGGGATAACTGCGCCGTTATCGGTGGCGCACCTCCGCTCGAAGGTTTTTCCGGCGATCTGATTAGCTTCCCGGCGCTTGGCTGCAGTCCGAACCTCGGCACCTTTCCGACAGCTCCGCACGCAAGCTTCAATGTTGAACTATATGGCGATTCTGCGACCTGCCCCTGCCGGCACATCCAATACCGCAACACGCGTGAGGACGGCAGCTTCGTCAACTTCGGAGCGAACCAGGTCGTCGTTGACGACTTGACGCTTATCACCGGCAACTGCCTCCTCACGGGTTACGAGGTGGCGCTTCGCGGTCGCGCGATTTATAACATCGAGCTTCGTCGCGGATGCGAAAGCGATCCGCCCGGTCTCGACTGGGGTCCAAACGGGACATCAGCGGCCATCCCTGGCACCTACAAGAAAATATCAGTTGGAGCGAGCAGCAGCGGGACGCGCATTATGACGATTCCAGTGGATCCGCCCCAGCTTCTTTCTGGGACGATCTTCCTCGCGGTCAAGGTGAACAATCCCAACGGTGGCCCTATCCTCACGACGATCCAGGCAAAAGTTGGATCCACAACCGCAGAGCTTCAGCTCATGGACGCGGCGGGTGGGTGCGGCATCGCGCCTCTTGGAGTTGCAAACGCCCAGGGGGCGCTTCAGGCGACGCTGATTTGTGACGGTTGTGCTGTCGCCGGTGCGTGCTGCGATATGTATATCAAAGAGTGCGACGGCGGTCTCAATGACGGCGAGCCTTGCCGTTTTGATACTGACTGTGAAGCGCCGGGGTTGTGCAACGCTCAATGTCGCGAGCTTCCGCAGATCAACTGCCCGTTCCCTCAGGTAGGGAGCCTGCAGTTGCCAGCGTGGGTTTCGGAAGGTGTTTGCGACGGCGCGGATGACCCCTTCGCCGACCAGTTCAACGTGGCGAACAAGGTTTGCGGATCGTCCGCCTGCTGTTTCAAAGACACGGATAACATCGAGAAGTGCCAAAACTTGTTTGAGCGCGACTGTGACGTCGCTGGCGACCAGGCCGAGCCTCGACAGTGGCAACTGGGGCAGCTCTGTAGTCAAAACAACCAGTCTTGTCCGCTTATTGCCTGCCTTGGGCGCGAAGGTGACTGCAAGGAACCGCATTTCACCCCAGGCTGCGACGATTCCGCTTGTTGTTCCGCCGTTTGCCGACTCCCGTTCCAAGACTTCTGCTGTCAGTTTGAGTGGGACTTTACCTGCGCGCAGGTCGCCCTTGACGTGCCGGAATGTAACGGCGCCCCACTAAACGACAGTTGCACGGGAGCCAATATCGTTGCTAGCTTCGCGGCCGATCAGGTGGTTGTTTTTGGCGACACCAAACAGGCGACTCCAGGCGATGGAGATCCACTGGTCTGCTGCCACAATGGCAAGCCCGAAGAGTGCATCGGCGGAGGTTCCGCCGGTGATCTTTGCGACCCGGCGAACAACAATGTCGATTGCGGTTCCGGCGTGTGCGGCGCGGGCGCTCCGATTGGTCGGAATACCGTCTGGTACCAGTTCGTGGCCGACACCACCTCGGCGAGCATTGACACTTGTCTCAGTGTGCCCCCCGCGTTCGACTCGATGTTGAGCGTCTTCAGGGCTGGTGATCCGACAAGCGAAGCGACTGCCTGCGAGTCGCTTGGTCTGATTGGTTGCAATGACGATGGGTGCAGCGCCACCGACTTCAGCGAACTTAATTCAAAGTTGTGTGTTCGGGACTTGGTAATCGGTGACACGTACTATGTGATGCTTTCGACGAAGCGAACCGACCTCATTGGCAACAACCCGGCGGGTCGATATGACATCCGGTTCGAGTCGCCCTGTCCCGACGAGCGACCGCTCGCCAACGACTTCTGCGACTTCTCCGAAACAATCACCGACACAAACTGCGTCGATTGCAACCCGGTTGCCACCGACCTGACGAGTGCGACGCTTCAGTGTCCCGCGCCACTGGCTGTCCCCGGCATGTCGTCGGACCAGTGGTTCGACTACACAGCCACCTGCACCGGAACGGTGACTGCGAGCACGTGTGGGAGTCCGTTCGACACGAGCCTGGTCGTCTACGAAGGATGCGAGATCTGTCCAGACTTTGAGACCGAGCCGATTGCGTTTAACGACGACGCCAGCAATGACGATAGTTTCCCCGACTGCGGTGTCGGGTCGGTCAACGCCATGCTCACGTTCGACGCTGTCGCCGGCAAGTGCTACCGGGTTCGTGTTGGCGATCAGGGCGGTCTTGGCGGAATCGGCGATTTGGACATCAGTTGCTCAGGTCAGTGCCCAAGTGGTTCGGTCACCTGGATTGACCCTCCGTTTAATGCAGTCGATGCGGGTCGTCCGTGGTTGTCGAGTGATTCGAATCAGCTCCTCGGGATCGAAACGCTCGTTGTCGAGGTTGTTCCTGACGGTGTACACGGTGGTGACCCGACGTTGCCCAAGTGCTGGGATATTTGCGATAATTTCCCGGTCGATGGCATCCCCGTCGCGGTTCAGAGCATCGCCGCGTTGGGTGGCGATCAGTACGCGATTTCTTTGACCAGGCCGCTGACCCACCACGCCGTAACGACGGTTGAGTACCTTGGCAACAACGCCTCGCAGGACGTCACACGGATCACAGCCCATCCGGGCAACAGCGACGGTGGTTTTTCAGTATCGCCGGGAAGTGACGTCTACACATTCGGCGAACTGAGCAATATGGTCACGCGGTTCCGGTTCCTGTTTCCGACTGATCCGCCTTCCTTCTTTATTGATTCTCCGTTGCAGGGTGAGCCTTACAGTCTCGACATCGATCGAAGCGGCGCGGTCACTCCGCTCGACCTGCTCGATTCGGTGGACTTGATGAACGGCGCAGAACAGTATGCGATCGAGAACGGGACAGCCATTCCAAGTTCGCCGGTCTGTCCCAACTAGCGAGCCAATCGCTAACGAACATGTAACAACCGCCCCCGTCCGCCTCGCGCGGGCGGGGGCTTTTTCGTGGATCGTTTGCCGTGACGCACAATCAAGCGCCGACACGACTTCCCGCACGCGAATTGCTGCAATCGCATCTACGCGGTACGATCGACCCCGACCGATTCCGGCAGAGCGAGAGGACGCGAAATGGACCCCGTCCCGCACCCGCCGCGGCGTGATTTTCCCTATGACAGAGCAAGAACGACTTAGAGAACAACGGATCAAGAGGCGGGACGCCCTGAAAGAGCTTGGCGCAGACCCCTATGGCGGACGATTCGCCGACGTAACTGCCACGCAAGCGCTTCGCAAGCGCGCTGAGGGCGTCGAAATCGCCGCTGGCGAGCGATCGGACATCTCCGCAAGGGTGGCAGGGCGGATCATGCTCCAGCGCGTCATGGGCAAGCTCGCTTTCTTAACCGTTCACGATTCCGTCGGAAAGCTTCAACTTGGACTTAGCAAGGCGGACCTGGGCGACGATCAATGGAAGATTCTCAAGCAACTCGAGCTTGGCGACACGATCGGCGTTGAGGGCGTCCTCGGTCGTACGAAGACGGCAGAGCTGACGCTTTGGTGCAGCAAACTGACGGTCCTCTCAAAAGCGATCGTCGCACCGCCTGAGAAATGGCACGGTCTCACCGACGTCGATCTTCGATATCGAAGGCGTTACGTTGATCTGTTTACGAATCCCGACGTGCGAAGCGTCTTTCGGATGCGAAGCGCGATCATCCACGCCGTTCGCGAGTACCTCGTCGGCGAAAGTTACTACGAAGTCGAAACCCCCGTCCTGCAACCGATTTACGGTGGGGCGGCTGCGCGTCCGTTCACGACGCATCATAATACGCTCGACATGAATCTATTCCTGCGCATCAGTCCAGAGCTATATCTGAAGCGCCTGCTCGTGGGCGGGATGGAACGCGTCTTTGAGATTAGTCGCAACTTCCGCAACGAAGGGATCAGCACGAAACACAACCCCGAGTTTACGATGGTCGAGCTGTACGAAGCCTACGCCGACTACAACGTGATGATGGAACGCGTCGAGGGGATGGTCTCCGCCGGGTTTGATGCTGCCACGAAGCGTTTTATTCCGGAGCGCGCCGCCGCGATCGAAAAAGAATGCGCCCGACTCCTCGAAGAAAAAACCGAGGCGGATGCAAAGACCTACGCGGACGAAAATCATCTCGAAGCCTATCGAGAGGCTGC
>JAJRUK010000060.1 GCA_024277835.1 Planctomycetota bacterium
CGTTGACGGAAAAAACGTGGATGTGCAGACGCTTCGGCTCGATGGCGCTCCGCCGCCGGACAAAGTCGCCACTTCCACCGATCAACAACTCGGGCACATCATGGTGGCTGCGTTTGATCAGATTTCCTTCGAGGGTAGCGGGGTGATCGAGGTTGTTCTGCGAACGGATGACGCGCTATCCGCCGACGACCGGGCGTGGACGATCATTGATCCGCCGCGTCGGGCGAAGGTTCTTTTGGTCACGCCGGGAAACATGTTTCTCGAAGGCGTCCTGCGAACGCTTTCGGTCGAGTTCGACATGATGGACGGCGGGGAATACGAATCGGCAAGCGAAGAGGCGATTATGATCGATGGTCGTAGTCGCTTTGATGTCGTGATGTTGGATCGTCATTCGACCGGGCGATTACCGCAGGGGGATTACCTTTTCTGGGGGTCAGCCCCGAAGATCGAGGGCGTCGTCACCGGGCGCGAGATCGACAACGAAATCATTTTTGACTGGGACGAGACGAATCCGGTGCTTCGGCATGTGACGGTCGAGACGATTGATCCGATATCCTGGATAAAAATGACGCTGCCGAAAGAATCGCGGTCGATCATTGATGGCCAAACGTCGCCCGTGCTGTCGTACCTGGCGCACAACGCCAATCAGTTTCTCATCTGCGCGTTTGGCCCCATTGGCGAGGATGAACTGGGGCGCCGGTATCGCAATGGCGACTGGGTTGCGAGTGCGGACTTTGTCGTCTTGACGCAGAACATGGTCAACTTTCTATCATCGAATCTGGCGATGCAGTCGGAGCGTAGTCTTCGTCCGGGTGAGCCTGCGTCGCTGCAAATTCGTGGCGATACGGATACCGCGACGATTGAACGACCGGACAACGAAGTGGATTCGATTCCGACGGGGTCGTATCAAAGCATCCACTACGCACGAACGCGGAAGGTCGGGGTTTATCGCGTCGCACCGGGCGTTGAGGGGCGCGACGTGTTTGCGATCAATCTGTTCAACGAGACCGAAAGCGATGTGTCGCCGGTGAAGACGATCACGCTGGGGGCGACGTCGGTAGACTCGCAGGCGGGGGTCGCAGCCATCAACAAACCGGCGTGGATGTATTTTCTGCTTGGCGTGCTTCTTTTTCTACTCGTCGAGTGGGTTATCTACAATCAGCGCGTCTTCGTGTAGGGAGATTCCCCGGGCCACTTGCACTACGGCGCTGCACAGTTTAGCCTGCGCGAATGCCGGAGGAACGACATGAGGAAGTGATCGCGATCTGCGCAGTATCGCGGAGCGCCGCGTTTATGCGCGGGGTTCTTTGGGTTGCGTCGTCAACGCTATGCGGGATTGCGACCGTCGTTGTTTTTCAAACGTTGGATTTTTCGCCGGCGGGCGCGTCGCACCGGCTTGTAGATGTGAGCATTGCGATTGTCACGCTACCGGTCGCGGCTTGCGGGTTGTATCTTGCGGTGCTCGGATTGCGATGGATCGGACTCGCCGCCTGGCCTGGTTCTGTCGGGATTATTGCGACGAACGACGAGCTTTCTCTACTACTTGGGCCGTTTGGAACGAAACGCTTCGACACCGCGCAATTAGATTTGAAGTACGCGTTTGAGTTGAGCGCGGATGAGGACGAGGGCGGGTTCGAGTCTTTTCTTCCGGAGGAGGAGCAGATGGCGAAGTTTTTGCCGCGTATGCTGCATCCGTCGACGAAAGATCGCATCGACCCGATGCTTCTAAAATTTGCGCAGAGGCCTGAGGCGGAGGTCGCCCGCTCACTTCGCCCAGCCTTTGACAAGTGGCGTTCCAAAACGAGTTGAAACAACGTGCCAACGACGCGAAAGCAACTCGTTTTTTTCATCCTGGGTGGTTTTTTTCTGACCAATGCGCTGCTCGGAGAAATGACGGGCGGCAAACTGTTCAATGTGCCGTCACTGGGTCTTTTCGACTTTGAACACATCACGCTATCGATCGGCGTGATTCCTTGGCCTGTCGTTTTTATCACGACCGATCTTGTGAGCGAGTATTTTGGCAAGGCGGGGGTTCGTAAACTGACGTTTCTTGCCGTCGGGATGATCGCTTACACTTTTGTGATTCTTTTTCTTGCGATACAGGTTCCGGGATCGCCCGGCTCGCCGATTTCGCACGATGCCTTTCGGGCGGTGTTTGGCCAATCGATGTGGATCATCGCGGGGTCGATTGTTGCGTTTTTGGTTTCGCAGCTTGTTGACGTGGTGGTCTTTGTTGCGTTGAAGAGTCGCACGGGGGGGCGGATGCTTTGGCTTCGCGCGACGGGCAGCACGGCTATTAGTCAACTGATCGACACGTTCGTGATTCTCTTTATCGCGTTTGTGATCTCGGGGAAGTTGACGATACCAGAGTACTTTCAACTGAGCGTGGGAAACTATCTGTACAAACTGATGATCGCGATCGCGATTACGCCGATTATCTATCTGGTGCATGGCATGATCGATCGATTTCGTAAAGGCGATTCGGGGCACGAATCGGGTCAAACGAAGCTCGCCACGGGGACGAAAGACTAGCAATGTCAGGCGCTCAGGAAAACACGATCAAGCCAGGCGACAACCCGGACGCGACGTCGCGCGGGCATGGGTGGCGTCTTCATCGGCGACTCTACGACTGGGTCTTGCACTGGGCGGATACGCCGCATGGTGCGATCGCGCTTTTTCTTCTGGCGATGGCGGAGTCCAGCTTTTTCCCGATTCCGCCGGATGTACTTTTGATTGCGATGGTGATGGGTGCCCGGACGAAGTGGGCGAAGCTCGCTTTTATCTGCATGGCGGGAAGCGTTCTTGGTGGACTCGTGGGGTATTGGATCGGGGCGTCGTTGATGGACGCGGTTGGCATGCTGATTATCGAATTTTACCACGCTGAGAAACATTTTGAGCACGTCAAGGAATTGTACGTTCAGTACGATTACTGGATTGTCTTTACGGCTGCGTTTACGCCGATTCCATATAAGGTTTTCACTATCACGTCGGGCGTGATGGGGATGAACCTCCTTGGCTTTGCGCTCATGTCAGCCGCGGGTCGTGGGATGCGGTTTTTCATTGTGGCAGCGCTTCTCTACTGGTTCGGTCCGCCGATGAGGCGGTTTATCGACAAGTACTTTGACTTATTGTCGATCGCGTTTCTGGTGCTGCTCGGTGGCGGTTTTGCGCTTATTGCGTCTTTGAAATAGTTGCCGATTCTCTTTCGCTACCCATGCCTATCGAGTCCATGCGCGGAACTTGCCGATAGTCGCAAGTACGAGCAACACCAAAGTTTCGCGTGCAACCCCCCTCGATCCCCCCATAGTAAAGGGGGACGGAAGAGGGCGGTCCAGAGCGCTCGATGGTGTTGCCCACTAACACGCTCGCAGTTTAGGAGAACGATTTCGCCGTGAATGTCGCGCTTCCAGTTATGACCGAGTCGGTGGATCGTATCAAGGCGATCCTTGAGGAGCGCCCACTCTACATTGGTATCGAGACGACCAACATCTGCAACGCCGCGTGCGTATTTTGTGCTTATCCGAAAATGCAGCGCGAAAAGCGCGTGATGCCGCCCGAACTGTTCGAGAAAATCGTCGGTGATTACGTCGATATGGGCGGCGGTGCGGTGGGACTCACGCCGATCGTTGGCGACGTTCTTGTCGATCCGCACCTGATGGATCGACTACGCCTGCTACGCAAAACGCCTGAAGTGACGCACGTCTCATTCACGACCAATGCGATTGCGTGGAAGCGGTTCAACGAGAACGATCGACACGCAATTCTTGAATCAACGAACGCTATCAATATCAGCATGGGCGGCGTCGATGCCGCGTCTTACAAAACGATGTTCGCCGTGGATCGATACGACAAGGTTCGCGACGCGATCGAGGATATGTGCGACACGAAGACTCGCGATGGTCTGTCTTGCGAGATTCATCTGATGTTTCGTGTGAACCGACCCATCGACAAGCTCCTGGCGGATCCGGGAATGGACGCCTATCGTCGCCGCGAAATCGTCAGTATCAGTTCGATCAACAACTTCGGAAACTGGGGCGGTCTTATTGGTCGGGAAGACCTCCCCACCGGTGCGCATCTGGTCTCGATCGAAGAATCGCCAGCCATGATCCGGAAGACGAAAAAGAACCCCTGCTTTGTTCATTACGTCAATCCAGAAATCACCTGCGAGGGCCTCGTTAGCGCGTGCGGGTGTATGAACGCCGAGGCGGATGCCCTCATCTTGGGCGACGTGACACAGCAACACCTGCGAGACATCTGGCAAGGTGACGCTCGAAAGAAACTGATGTCTTCGTATGGCACGGATGATCTTCCCGACATATGCAAGAGGTGTAGCTACTACGACGACGGCGAGAAATTCTTGTCGAACCCGGCGTTGAAGGACTTTGCTATCGGCGACAACCCCTGGGACGTACTGCGAAACGGCGCTGCGACCACACCGGGAGAACAACTCGCGACCACACTCCAACGACTCGTGTCGAAAAGTGTGCAACGAATCGCGCTGTTCGGTGCTGGAACGTTCACGCGAGTGGCTCTATCCTCGCCAGACACGCAAGCCCATCGTCGATCCATTGTGGCGATCGTGGACGACAACCGCGATCTTCATGGTTCGCAACTTCTGGAGTGGAAAGTTATCTCGCAGGGACAACTCGATGCACTTGAGGTGGACGCGATCGTTCTTTCCACCGACTACCACGGCGATGCGATGTGGCGAGCGACGTCCAATCTGCGTGATCGGGGCATCCGCGTCGTGAGATTTGACGACGCATTGCACTAAGTCTCCTACCCCAAAATCAGGATTCGCACTGGACTCCGACCTGTGAAACAACGCCGCGAACCGAGGTCCGCGGCGTTGGGGGTGTTTGGGGGCGTGCCAGTTTCGCGCTGACAATTACGGTGCGAAATCGTCCACTTGTTCGAACCCGTCAGGGAGTTTGAACTTAAAGAGTTTGTCAGCCCCTTTCGGATCGACTTTCAGCGACGTCACAACGAGTCGGCTACCACCGGCCGGCTCACCGTCTCGGCTGCGGAATCGATCGATGCGTCTTGGCAGGTAATCCTTCGTCGAGAAGAACCAATGCGCACTCTGGGAGATGCCATCGTATGTCAAGGACACTTCGTAGCACTCCTCGCCGCCCACTTTCGTTATTCCGACCAACTTATGGTCGGAGCCTTTCAGCTCATCCGTGAATGGCGTGGCGTGGACATACTCCAGCATCATGATAGAGCCGACCACCCGGCCACGCCGTCCCGTCACGGCGGGATCGATATCGACGTAGGCTTTTTTGGTGTTCCAGTCGACGAGGTAGTAATCTTCCGCATCGGACCCGACTGTGAGATGATGCTCTTCTTCCGAACCGCGCCTCTTAAATTTTCCTGAGATGTTGAACTTCTCCGGTCCGCGCCCCGAGAAGCCCTGAATGATCGCCTTGCCTTGTCCGAAAATTGTCGCCTTACCCTCTTTGTCGAGATTGAACGCCGTGGCCTCATACTGAGCGATCTTCACGGCCTTTGAAGCAGCGTCGGCCCGTTTGAGGATTTCGACCGGGTCGGTGAGTTTTCCCTTTGAATCCAGTGCGAATGCGCTCGAAGCGCAAATCGCAAGAACGCTGGTCGTTAACGCCAAGTGTCTTATCACAGTATCTCTCCTATGTTTTCCCATCGCCACCGACGACGGCAGCACGCTGGATAAGGATAGACGCACGAACACAGCGTTACCAGCGTTGAAAACAAGTTTTGACAGTTGAGAAGCTGCGAAAAGAGTGCCCGAGTCATTTCGCAAAGCAGGCGGCGGCCTACATGCGACGACGCAGTGCGGTCGTGAGGTTCCAGCCGTTGTACTCCTCTGGCCGGTAGAAATGGAACCGATAGTCGAAAACGGACTGTAGGGACCATTTTTCGTTGATCGGCAAGGCCCAGCCAACGCCGACGGGGATGGCGAAGGTCCAGTCTCGAATGGTCTCGCCATCCTTGTAGATCGTTTTGAATGCCACGCTGTAGTCGCCATCAGCCTCGGCGCTCACGTAGCCAAACTCCACGCCGCCGACAAAGTAGGGCTTTGCGTATTTGAATCGCTCGGTCCAGGTCATATTGTCGTAGGCACGGGGCATGGTCCAGGGGTAGTACTCGGCGGTGAAACCAGTGTAATAGACGCCGTACTTGAAATCGACGTCGAGTTTTGACGTCAGGAAGGTCTGGTGCGTCTTGTCAGCCCCGATGCCGAAACCACCGTACACGTTCCATCCGAAGTACTCAGACTCGGTTCGCCCGAACCCAAACGCCATCGTATTGAGTGCGAATTCTGATTTTCGGTCCATCGGCGTGGTCGGACTCTTAAAGACGCCCAAGACGTCTAACTTCATCGGAAGATCGAGGCGGCGATCGAGCTTTTGCTTGGTCGAGGCGAGTTTCGTGGAGCCGGATCGCAAGGCAATGTCGATATGCCACGTCTTCTTGAAGGAGTCACGCTGCGGGTCGCCCGGCTCGACGGTCGTATCGGGCCGAGGGGTGCGAAACGCGACGCGTCGCGCGGAGGCGGTGGGCGAAGCAGACTGACGGAATGTGACGACGTTCGGACGTGGGTCTGGTGAGGCAGCCCCCGGATGATCCGCCGAAGGGGTGGTAGCAAGTCCGATGTGAAATGGCGAGGTGACTCGTGACGTTGCACCGCATCCCGAGACGAGGACAAGTCCCAGCGCGGCAAGTAAATGTCGATGGGTGAAACGTTTCATCGTCAATCACGACCCTAGCACAGGTGACAACATTCCGGAGACCGTCGCAAACTGCATCACGCCGGTCGAACCACGGGCCTACTAGGGCTATCGGTTCGCGAGATGGCCGTCCGAACCGAACGCGACGCGCGGCGCGGTCCGAAAAACGGCGCGTAACTCCGAACCGACACGCGACGCCCAACCGGAACGGCGTGTACGAAGTTGCGGTGGCTGACCGATAACCCAGTAGGACGTTGGAGGATGAAAAATCAGATGAAATTGGGCGTTTTCAATCACGGATGGTGGCAGCGGGCCTGTGAAGCAACTTCACAGGCGGCGACGGTTCTGCCCGTCGCGCATCACCCCGAGAATAACTACGCAGCCGACCTGGAAGCACGCATCGCCAATGGCACAGCACTTCGAGATCAGCTTGCACAAACCGACATTGACTTCCTTCTGGATAACGGCGGGACGGGGCTTGCGTTTATTCGAAATCCGCCGGGATCGAGCAATGTAGACCTGTTGCACGAGGCGATTGGCAAGCCGCTGGTGTCGCACTTTATTGACCCTTTGACGATTGCGTTTCAAGGGCTGGAGTGGCCGCTGGCGTTTCAGTGCTTGCTGAACCCGCAATGGGCCAAGGCGGTTTGGGATCGTGCGCATGCGACCGAGCTTGCGCGATTCGGCATCGGCAACGTGATTCATCTTCCGATGGCTGCCCCGAATCGGCAGTATGATACGACGCCGCTTGATCCGGGAAAATGTGCCAACCTCGTGTCATTCGTCGGCGGACAGAATACGAAGTATTTTTTCCCCAACCATCAACTACAAGGCAACAATCTTACTGTGGGGACGATCGCACAGGCGGCACAATGCGACGCGCCGGGACTTAGCTTTTTCGACATTTATCACGATGTCTATCAACTCGGTGAGCGCGTGAACGAAAACGATACGCCCAAGAGCGCCGCCGAGAAATCGATGGGGTACTTCGGGGCGAAGCTGTTTTTCTATGCTCAGCTTTGTATGCGGAACCGGGATCGATTCGTGATTTTCCTCAAGCAAAAGATGGGGGATAAGTTTCGGTTGATCGGCTCGCGATGGGACGAGGCGTATGGTTTGCCATGCGAACCTTCGCTCGCGTCTACCGACGACTACTTCGCACATTTTCGTCAGACGGCCATCAACCTGAACCTCGTCAACGGCAACGCCGAAACGGGGTTGAACATGCGACATTTTGAGATCACAGCCGCGGGCGGTTTCATGCTCTGCTATAAGCAACCCGAGCTTGCGGAATGTTTCGAGATCGGGAAAGAATGCGTGGTCTTTGAAAGTGAGCAGGACTTGCTCGAAAAGATTGACTATTATCTCCAACATCCCGAGGAGCGCGTCGCGATTGCGCTGGCGGGGCAGCGTAGAACGCTCACCGAGCACCTCTACAGCCACCGCCTTATGGCACTGGTCGAAAAGGTCAAACGTGCGCCTGCCCGTGTGACGTTTTCCCAAAACGAGTGGACCGACGACCTTAAGAAACTGGTTGCGTCTCCGAATGTCGTTCTCGACTGCGGCGCGAACAAGGGCCAGACGGCTGGCACGTTTCGGCGCATGTATCCGACATCGACGATCTATAGCTTTGAACCGGTTCGCGGTATCTACGAAGAGCTTGCCGAGAAGGCGAAATCTCTCGGGACGTACGCGGTCCCGCTGGCGGTCGGTGATCGAAACGGAAAAGCAACGATCAACCTGACGGCTGGTCCTGAGGCAAACTCGCTTTTGGACTTTGAACCGGGCAACCCGTGTGCCCAGTGGACGCGCGTCATCGGGACGGAAGAGATTGACGTGTGTACGCTCGACAAGTGGTGCGAAGGAAGCGACATTGACCCGCGCGACATCGACGTGATCAAAATGAATTTACAAGGCGGCGAGCTTTCTGCACTACATGGCGCGAAGAAACTCTTGAAGACCGCGCGGGCGGTATTCATGGAAGTCAGCTTCGTGAAACTTTACAAGGACTGCCCGCTGTTCGACGAGGTCGATCGATTTATGACTGAATGTGGCTACGGACGGGCGGGACTTTACCCCTCAGATCAACCGCAAAACTGGGGCGACGCCCTTTACATCAAGGGAAACTAATCGCACGATGATACGACGCTCCCTGAGAATCGCTACAACCGGACAACTTGAAAGATCCGTTCAAGAGGCGGGTTTTGACGCGTACCGCCTACCGGAAATCGAATCCGAGGACTTACACCGGTCGCTCCAGCAGCGACTCAAGGACGGACCGATCTATCGAGCGTTCCTTGAAAAGCATGACATCGACCTGATCCTGGATTTTAACACGGCTGCCCTTACGTTGATCGCGCCCGAGGCGGAACCGGAAAAAGTCATCCTGACCAACGCAGCGCTCGGGATTCCTTACGTCGCGTGCTATCTTGACCCCATTACGTCAACGATGAACCAGGTCGGATGGGCGGATCATTGGCAACTGCTTGAGAGCGATAGCTGGATCAAGTGGATACCGGAGCGTGCCCATGCGATGGAACTCGAACGAATGGGCGTACGCAACATCGTGGTGCTGCCAATGGGGATGGCGGATGAAGCGTTTGACACAACGCCGCCGGTGATCGATGCAAACGTTGCTCCTGTAGCGTTTATGGGGCATCCTGCGACGTCGTGGTTCTCGTCGAACCAAACGATTACGTCGAGCCAACTGCTCGCTGCGATGACAACGATCGCGGTGCAAACGGGGATGCCCGATGTCTCCTTCCAGAACGTTTTCTACGATATGTACCACTTTGCCGAACCTCCAACGGAGCAGGAAGGGCTGCTTAAGCGTGCGGCCAAGAGTCTCGACTACTTTAATCAAAAGTTCACCTATAACGCCTTCCTGGCGATCAAACATCGGGATCGGTTCGCACGATTCCTAAAACAATCGCTTGGAAGCAGCTTTGAATTGATCGGGGATCACTGGGAATCTCACTGGGGTCTGACGCACACGCCGCGAATTTGGGACCGAAAGGAACTCCTTCGTCGTATGCGTACGACGCCGATCTGCCTGAATTGGATCAAAGGCAACTGGGAGGCCGCACTGATCATCCGCCATTTTGAGATCACGGCCGTCGGCGGGTTCATGCTAACCTACGAGACGGGGGAACTCGCCAGCTGTTTCGAGATCGGGGAAGAGTGCGACGTTTTTCGCAGCGAAGCGGAGTTGTTGGAGAAGATTCAGCTCTACCTAGAGAACCCCAAGAGACGTAACGAGATTGCACGAGCAGGCCAGGAGCGAACGCTCCGCGAACATCTTTATAGCCACCGCATCGCCACGCTTGTCGAGATTCTGCACAAAACCGGCGTGTTGCCCAAGAAAGTTTCGACCATCAAGTCCGCAGCCGTCGAACAACCCGCGATTACGATCAATAGCGACCCGCTGCTCACGATGCCGCGGACCGAGACTTCGTCGTGAATACGCAAACCCTTACGTCTGACGATCTTTTTCGAGCGCAGTTCGGGGAAGATCGCGTGCTCTGGCAGGTTTTTCGCCAGAAGCGCGAGGGGTTCTTCATCGAGATCGGTGCGTACGACGGGGTTCATTTGAGCAATACGTTTTTTCTTGAGCAGATGGGGTGGCGAGGGATTCTTGTCGAACCCATCTATCAACTTTGCGAAAAGGCGGCTGCGTCTCGCTCTCGAAGTCGGGTCGTTCATGCTGCCTGTAGTCGCAAAGGCTCGCCCCCTACCGCGACATTCACCATCGCTAACAATGTCCCCGTGCTATCATTTCTCGACGCCGATGACGAGCACCGAGAGCGATGTATTCGCGAAGGGGCGGAGCTGATCGAGATCGAAGTTCCGGTTGTGACAGTGACTGACATTCTACGCTATGAGCGCAAATCTCGATCGCCCAACGGGAATGCATGGGTTGCGAATCGTGGCTGGCAGATCGATCTGGTTTCGATTGATACCGAAGGGTGCGAGCTTGATGTGCTCGATGGGTTCGAGTTGGAGCGATTCAAGCCAAGCGTGCTCGTGATCGAAAACGATCGACCTTCCGGGTCCGCTATCGAGCCTTATCTAAGAGAACGCGGATATCGCAAGTTCCACCGGCAGGTGATTAACGATTTCTTCATCCGCGAGGATATGCCCGAGGGTGAACTGCAACTCGAAGGGCTTGAGACGCCCGAACCGTAGCCGATTCCGCTCTGCCTAACCGACTCCATCCGCCGTCCATGCGACCGGCTCGCCGATCTTCGGTTCGCAAACGCGCGAGGCAAGTTCATCGGACAACTCCGCCTTGAACGCGTCGGCATTCGGTGCGAGGATTGGGAATGTCGCATAGTGACACGGGATGATCACTTCTGGCTGCAAGAACTCCGCCGCGAGGGCAGCGCCTTTTGCGCCCATCGTAAAGAGATCGCCGATCGGAAGAATCGCGATTTTGGGCGCGAAGAGCTTTGCGATCAGGTGCATATCTGAGAAAACATCGGTATCACCGGCATGGTAAATCTTGGCGAGTCCATCGACATCGACGATCACGCCATTGGGCATGCCCGCATAGACCGGTCCGGTCGGCGAAGAAATGCTTGAACCGTGCAACGCTTGCGTCAGCGATACGCGAATACCATCGACGGTCTGCGTGCCGCCGGTACTCATCGGGCAGTACGTCCCTTTGCCGAGCTTCGCCTCAAGCGATCCGCAGAGATCATAATTGCCGACGATCATTGGATTATGAGCGTCGATCAGGAGGCCAACGTTACCGACATGGTCGTCGTGACCATGCGTGAGAACGATCAAGTCGCAGCGTGCGGGCTTTTTCAAATGATCCGGACACGCAGGATTATCCGTGAGCCACGGATCAATCAAGACGACGCGGTCATCGGGCAAGGTTAGTTGAAAGGTCGAGTGCCCGAGGAAGGTGATGGTTGCGGTCATGAGGTGCCCCTCGAATGTCTGCCTGAGTGGTGTTCGTTGGGAACGCTAAGGCTTGAGCGTATAACACCCAAGTGGCACTGGCAACCCCCCTCGATCCCCCCATTGGTAAAGGGGGGACGGAAGAGCGAGGCCGCTACTACTGGCTGTTACTTGCTCATGTCGTGCAGTCGTGGCACGCGGACTTAAACGCCTGCGGTTTCTTTGATCTTTGCGATGACTTCTTCGTTCTCTGGGAAGCGGCCAACGTCTTTTTTGCACCAGATTTGCGTGCCGTCGACATGCACGTCGAAAATACCGCCCGCGCCTTCGATCATTTCAGCGTCAACGCCGAACTCGCTCTTAATCGCTTCCGCCAAACTGGCGGCGGTGGGGAAGTAGTTTCATTGCATGCAGTATTTGATGCTGATTTTCATTCAGGAACTCCGTTCGTGATCGAAAGCGTCACCGCAGGAACCTTTGAGAGCCTAACGACCCTTGCCGCCGAACGTCCGCGCAGGCGTTAAGCCTGCGGCTCAGGGGTCTCGAATCACTGGCAAGATGCCAGCGCCACACATACCGCGTAACCGGCGGTCAATGCGATCATAGTCTTTACGCAAGGTTCATGGTCATCAGGAACTCGGCGTTGGTCTTTGTTTTTCCGAGTTGCGCCCGCAACAGCTCGATTGCTTCGACCACGTTCATGTCAGACAGAACGCGACGCAAGCGATAGATCAACTCCAATTCCTTGGGATCAAGCAGCAGCTCCTCTTTTCGCGTACCGGAGGCTGCCACGTCGATCGCTGGCCACACGCGGCGGTCAACGAGACGCCGATCAAGGTGAAGCTCGGCGTTACCGGTGCCCTTGAACTCTTCGAAGATGACGTCGTCCATTTTTGAACCAGTATCGACCAGCGCGGTACCGATGATCGTGAGCGAACCGCCCTCTTCAATGTTTCGGGCTGCCCCGAAGAACCGCTTGGGCTTTTGCAGCGCGTTTGCATCGACACCACCGGAAAGAATCTTGCCGGAGTGCGGAATTTCGGTGTTGTAGGCCCGGGCGAGTCGCGTAATCGAGTCAAGAAGAATCACGACATCGCGACCATACTCGACAAGACGCTTGGCCTTCTCGATCACCATCTCGGCGACCTGCACATGACGGGAGGCTGGCTCATCGAACGTCGAACTCACGACCTCGGCCGAGGTGTGTCGCTGCATCTCGGTGACCTCTTCCGGTCGTTCGTCGATCAACAGAATAAAGACATAGACGTCGGGATGATTGGCGGAGATTCCGTTGGCCATCTTTTGCAGAAGGACCGTCTTACCCGTTCGCGGCGGTGCAACGGTCAGCATGCGCTGCCCCATACCGATCGGCGTCACGAGATCAACGATCCGCATGTTGTACTCTTCGGGCGTCGTCTCAAGGAACAACCGATCAGTCGGATGCAGCGCCGTGAGATCCTCGAAGTTTGTCTTTTCGGTCACGGCATTTGGATCTTCGAAGTTGATCGCCTCGACGCGGAGGAGCGCGAAGTAGCGTTCTGACTCCTTGGGCGGTCGAATCTGACCGGCCACGATGTGTCCGGTGCGCAATCCGAAGCGACGAATCTGCGACGGACTGATGTAAATGTCATCAGGACATGGGAGGTAGTTGTACTCAGGACTACGGAGGAATCCGAACCCGTCGGGGAGTATTTCGAGAACCCCCTCACCGTACATCAACCCGTTTCGATTGATGCGATCCTTGAGAATCTTGAAAATAAGATCCTGCTTTTTGAGTCCGGTGAACTCCTCCAGCCCCTCTTCCTTGGCGACCGCATGAAGCTCCTGGACGCTCATTTTTTGAAGCTGAGTGATGTGGATATCACCTTTTTTCACTTCTTCGTACTTGGCGTGCGTTTCGGCATCGACGGGCGCATCGCCGCCTTCGCCTTCGCTCGCTTCTTCGGTTGCGACACTGGGCTTTGCTTCATCAACCGGTTTGGGTCGCGGTGCAGCCTTCTTTTTTGTCGTACGAGTTTTACCTGTGGCGGCTTTCGCCATTGAAAAATCCTCCTGATCGGAATCGTCTATAAACGTGATTGTGGTTTGTTA
>JAJRUK010000061.1 GCA_024277835.1 Planctomycetota bacterium
AATCCTTTGTTCCGCAGCAGCTCGGTTCGGGCGTGCTCGAAATATTCCCAGTATTTGGCGTGGTGGAGATATCCCTGGGCGTCGCACTCGGCGTAGCGGACTCGGAATCGGCAACAGCAGGACTCACCGGGTTGTGGCAGGATTTTTTTCGTCATCAGGCCCCCCGTTTTGGCGAATCTGGCCGGTGCGTCAATATGTGGCGGCGATGGCGAGGGGACCAACCTCAGCACATGAGAGGGCACTTACGCAGTCGTCGGAGATGATCGAGTGTGCCCCTGGTATCCGCGGAGATAGGGGTTTCTGGTGAAGTTTCAGGGTTGAGAGGTCTGAATTGAGGCGGATTTGGACGGTTCGGACTTGAAAGATTCGACAGGGTGGGATATACATGGCTACTCGCCCTGCGTGGGCGACCCCGGCAGCCTTGACGGGCGACGTCCTGGAGGTGTGGACCCGACCCATTGCCCCGCGTTTCTTGCCACAAAGCGACGAAATCGGGCGACGGCTTGCGTTTTGATCGGATCGGACGACGGGGATTGTCAGCGGTTTGGATCGGCGTTTGTTGGGCCGACTTGAACAAAGCGAATACGGAGACCAGCCTTGACCATACTGACGAAAGTCTTCACCGTACTACTTGTTGTTTTCAGCATTGCGTTTTCGACGATGGCGGTGTCGATGGTTGCCCAGACGACAAACTGGCGCGAGACGGCGACGAAGTACGAAGCGAACGCTCGCATTGCCGACACGAACCTTCGCAACATGATCGCAGCCGGGGCGGCGCAAGAGGCGACGGCTCGTGAGACGATCGACGGATACCTTTCGCGTATCGGTCAGCTTGAAGAGGATTTGCAAAAGAATGGGGCTGAGGTCGCTCGACTTCGCTCGGGACTCGCGGGTGCGGAATCTGAAAAGAGCAGCACGGTCGCGATGAACCGGGCGCTTCTTTCTCAGCTTGAGATGGCCCGGGGTGCTGAGGCAGAGTATCGCGGTCAGCGCGAGCGACTGGATCGCGACAACATCGACCTGCAACAGCGCAACATCGACCTGAACGCCCGCGTGAATGAGCTAACCTCGACGGTGACGGTGATGAACGAACAGCGTCGCCAGTTCGAGCAGCAGATCAATATCCTTCGACAGGCTAACGTGAAGATGTCGAAGGCGACGGGTCGCGCTCCGTCGGCGATGGAGAATGCGGCGGGTCGTGGGCTTGGGAATATTCAAGCTCTAAACCCCGCAAGGCCTGCGGCGATCAAAGGTAAAATTCTTGCGGTTTCAGGGAATCTTGTGACGCTTAGCGTAGGTACCGCGGACGGTGTCAGTAAAGACATGGTCTTTGTGATCAACCGGGGTGCGGATTACGTCGGCGAAGTGAAAATCAACGCGGTAAACCCTGACCAGTGTGCGGGTCGGATCACGCTTTCCTCGATCGCTCCACAAATCGGCGACGAAGTCACCGACTGGGTCGCGATGAGCGGTAATTAGGCATCCATTCGATCGTTGCCTTTAGATGGCGTCATCGGTCGGAGCAAACATAGTTTAGTGAGTACGATAATGAGCGAAGGTCCAGCTGACGGTTATCCCGATCACAATGTGTACACCGTTCTCGTCATGCTTGCCACCTTTGTCGTGGCGGGTGCGACCATTTATCTTGTCATGCGGAGTCAGCAGCTCTTCGGGTCGATGAACCCGTTCTCTGGCGCATGATTCCTGGGGTTTGTTGAAGGCGCAAAGTGGGGGCTGCCCGTTGGTGGCGGCTGGGCGCTGGAGGGACGCTTTGCTTGACTTCTCTTGAAGAAGTCGAACCGAAGCGCGATAAATTTTTGACTTGACTCGTTCATGGCGGCGCTGCGACCGCCGTCCTTTCGGCGGAGACCGGTTCTGTGATTTTCGATTCCCTTCTTGGCATGTTCAGCGTCGATATGGGGATCGACCTTGGGACGTGCAATACACTCGTTTGCGTCAAGGGCGAGGGGATCGTTCTGAATGAACCGTCGGTGGTGGCGGTTCGCAAAGGGACGAATCAGGTTCTTCGAAACGGAACCGCCGTCGGAGCCGTCGCAAAAGAGATGCTCGGGCGAACGCCCGGCTCGATCAGCGCCATTCGCCCTCTCAAGGACGGGGTCATCGCCGATTTCGACATCACCGAGGCGATGCTCGCCTACTTCATCCACAAAGTTCACAAACGCAGCAGCCTCGTGCGTCCGCGGGTGGTTATTGCGGTTCCTTCAGGCATTACGGCGGTCGAAAAGCGAGCAGTGTATAACTCCGCGGAGCGTGCTGGCGCTCGGCGCGTGTATCTTGTGGATGAACCGATGGCTGCCGGGATCGGTGCGGGACTTCCCATTGGCGAAGCGACGGCGTCGATGATCGTTGACATCGGTGGCGGCACGACGGAAGTCGCGATCATGACGCTTGCGGACATTGCGGTCGTGCAAAGCGTTCGCGTTGCCGGCGACGAGATGGATGCCGCGATTATTAACTACATGCGCCGCAAGCACGACCTGATGGTCGGTTGGCAGACAGCGGAGTCGATCAAAATTGAGCTGGGCGTCGTTGGCGATGCGGATCACGATGTGGGTCGTATTGTTCGTGGCCGAGATGTTGTGACCGGTCTTCCGCGGCAGACCGAAATCGATAGCAGCGAAGTTCGCACGGCGCTCACAGAACCGATCAATGCGATCACGGCTTGCGTGCTGCGAACGCTCGAAAACGCTGAGCCGGAGCTTGCGGCGGACCTCGTCGAGAACGGGATTCATCTGGCGGGAGGTGCGTCGCTTGTTCGCGGGATGGACAGCGCGATTTCCGCTGCCACCGGACTTGATGCCCGCCTGGTTGATGATCCGCTTAGCTGTGTCGCGCGTGGCACGAGCGTTTACCTTGAGAATCTGGCGACGTGGAAGGACACGATGGAGTCCGACACGGACATCTATTGATCCCGATGTGCCGCTAGTGAGCGTTACCGCGACTGGCGGTGCAGACCACCCCCCTACTTTCACGCAGAGAACCAGACGTTGGCACGACGGAGACGAAAATCGAAGTGGTCGCCGATGGGAGTCGCGATGACGATCGTCGTTGTCGGAACGGCGATTGCTGTCCTGGTTCCGAGTAGCTGGACGGCCCCCCTCTTTCATTTTTCGCAGGTGATCGTCCCGATGCAGGACGCAGCTTCGGGGACGCTTCAGTCGGTGGTCGATCGGTTGCAACCTGCGGCGGGGAATGTCTCTCGCGATGACTACGACGCCCTCGCTCGAACGCAAGCGGCGATGGAGCATCGAACGGCTGCCCTTGCGCTGCGGGCGGCGGAGCTTGAGCGGCAGGTCGAAGTGCTGACCGCGACGCGAATGCGAAATGTGGACGGCGGTCGGATCGGTGCTCGGGGTCGGTTAATTCCTGCGCGGGTACTGGCGGATGATCTACTTTCGTGGCGGGCGTCGCGATTGATCACAGCCGGGAGCACGAACGGGTCGCGCGAGGGGGCGGCTGTGATGTCGAACTTTTTTTCGATCGACACGGGTGATGTCGATGGGCTTCATCCGGGACTGGCGATTGTCCTGGGCGAAATCTATATCGGGGTTGTGGATCAAGCGAGTCTTCACACGTCGCGCGTACGACTCGTCACCGACCCGGCCACGGAAATGAAGGTACGGATCGGGCGGTCGGGTGATGGCGGGTTTCTTGTTGTCGAGCGGTATTTCTGGATGGTCGGGCGCGGCGGCGGTCTGATGGAAATCCGTGATGTTGAAGCCCGCGAGGTGAATGATGGAACGGTGGCCGTGGGAGACTGGGTTCTGTCTGACCCGTTGGACCCGGCGCTTCCTTCCGCGCTTGTGATCGGTCAAATTTCGCATGTCGAGAAGGATCGTAAGAATCCGCTCTTTTCCGTGCTAACGGTGGAGTCGGCTGCGCCGCTAGAGGAGCTTGAGCGGGTGTATATTTATGATCCGACGGAAGCTCCGGCGAGTGCCGGGTCTTGACACTTCTCTTCGGGTCGTAGTCATGCACGAGCCAGATGCCCATGTCTTCTCTTGATTCTGAAAACTCGACACGTCCGGGCAACACTGGATTGGGCATGCCTCTCTTGCTCATTGCCCTAGCGACAGTTGTCGGTGGGTTGCTTCGATTGTCCGCTCTTGGCGGGCGCGATTTCTGGTTCGACGAGAGTTGCACCTATATTTACGTTCATTACCTGTTTGACTGGCCTTTCGCGTCCAGCTTCTTCGTAGAGAGCACAAACACGCCTTACTATTTTCTCTTGCGGATCTGGAGCGATTGTTTCGGCGAGACGGAAGCAGCGTATCGGTCGCTTTCTGCGATGGCGGCGACGGTGACAATTCCAATTCTCGGAGCGACGGCGTGGCGGTTGCGCGGATCGCTGGCGGGCGTGATTGCAGCGGTGCTCGTGGCGGCGAATCCCTTGCATGTCTACTATGCGCGCGAGGCGCGAGCGTATGCGTTATGGGTTCTTGCCCTTTCGTGTGCACTGTACGCGCTTGTCGAAGCTGCGAAGACGGGTCGGAAGCGATGGTGGGTTGCGTTCGGCGCTGCGATGCTCTTTTCACTCTATACGCACTATTTTTCAGTTTATTTCTTGGTAGCGAGCGTCTTTTGCATTTTTCTTTCGATGAATGCGCGGCGGACGGGGCGTCAGTGGGCAATTACAGCGAGCGTTGTCGCTTTAGGGTTTGTTCCTTGTCTTGTGGTCGCGGTGTTGCCGGCTACGGCTTTGGGAGGGGCGAAGTGGGTTGCGCCGGCGTTTGATGCGCTGACGGCGATTCCGCATTCGCTATGGGCAATGCTTCCGAGCGGAGCTTATCCAAATCACTTGCGGGGGTTGTCGATCGCATCGACCGAGACGGCGTCGCAAGCATCGCTGCTGGTCGTGTGTGCTCGGGTTGTTCCTGCGGTGTTACTCTCGGCGATCGCAGCCATCGCTCTTTGGCGCAAGTCAATGAGGGTGACTGCTCGGCGTAGAGACTATTTCTTTCTGCTCGGGGTTTCGATCGGTCCGCTCGTGCTTGCGTTGTTGTATGCGATTGTTGTTTCTCCGAATTATCTGGTGGGACGCTATGACCTGGTTGCCTGGCCTGCGTTTGTTGTACTGGTCTCGATTGTCGTGAGCGAACTTGCCCGGACGGTTCGCAAAGGGTTCATGCTTATGCTGATCGCTTGCACCATTCTTGTCGGATGCAGCACGATTCCGCTGATGCGCATGAGCGACGCGCCCGGTGGGAAGAGTTTGTATCGCTCGCGCGCAGAAGCAGTCGCGTCGCTTGCGGGCGCGGATGATCTGGTGATTACATTTTCGTATGACCGGGATGCGATGTTGTATTATCTGCATCGAGCGGGGTGCGATGCGCGGATTCGGAGTTTTCCGGGGTGGCTTGATGAACAGATCGGGTGGGTCGATTCTTCGGTCGATCTTTCGCAGAAGCGACGACCTGCTGCGATCGCGGATGCGCAGGAGCTTGCCGAAATCGCTCTCGGGTATATCGAGAAGGGGCAGCGAGTTTTCCTAGCGGCGGATACGATGGACCCTGAGAGTGAGGGGCTGCGGTCGGAACTTCACACGGTCCTGTTGGCGTCGCTACGCGAGGCTGGGCTTGGGACGGTCGGGGCGGATCGGGAGATGCTGATCTATGAGGTTGTTCGGCAGGAGTGATGTTCGTCGTGGGTGTTGAATGTTGACGCTTGCGGGTGTGGGTCGCTATGATTGGTGCGGAGTAGAAAGCTTTCGCCCAGACATACACCCCCCTGATTCCCCCCTTGTATTGGGGAGATGAAGATCAACTGATATTGCGATAACTCATGCGACGTGCCATTCGTTCTGACCATCCCGACGATCATCGTCGCCAAGACCGCCTTCCGCAGGGGCTGACTTCCTCTACGCGCGATGGCGCGGAGCGCCCCGCCGAACGAGCGGTGCTTGCTGCGGTGATTCTTCCGTGGAGTCGGGTCGATATGAACGATCCGCTGGCGGAGCTTGGCGCTCTGGCGAAAGCAGCCGGGACCGACGTGGTCGACTCGATGGTGCAAAAGCGAACGGAGATGTCGCCAAAGTCTGCGTTTGGTAAGGGGCGACTCGAAGAGCTGGGGCAGCGGGTGAGTGACGCGGAGGCGAGCGTCGTCATTTTCGATAACGACCTGACCCCGCGGCAGATTCGTGGGATCGAAACGGTTGCTCAGTGTAAGGTGATTGATCGAAGCGAGTTGATTCTGGACATCTTCGCATCGCGGGCGAAGACGCACGAAGCGCAGTTGCAGGTGGAACTCGCCCAACTGGAATACACGGCTCCCCGGATTCGCGGAATGTGGACGCATCTTGAGCGCATTGCGGGAGCGGGTGGTGCGACCGGAGCCGGGGCGGTCGGAGGCGTCGGAACACGGGGACCAGGCGAACGGCAGATTGAACTCGACCGGCGAATCGTGCGCACGCGCATCAGCCAACTGAAACAGCGCATCGCGGAGATCGATCGGCGAAAGCAGCGCGAAGTGAAATCGCGCGGGGATCGGTTCACAGCCTCGCTTGTGGGGTACACGAATTCGGGGAAGAGCACGCTTCTGCAAAAGCTGACCGGTACGGAGGTGTTTACGGCGGACATGCTTTTTGCCACGCTGGATACGAAGACGGTTCGGTGGGACCTTGGCGAGGGTCGGTCGGTGTTGCTCTCGGATACGGTCGGGTTTGTGCGCGACCTGCCGCATCATCTTGTCGCCTCCTTTCGGGCGACGCTTGAAGAAACGATCCACGCGGATCTTCTGGTGCATGTTGTTGACGCTTCGTCGCCGCAGGCGAGACAGCAAATGGACGCGGTTGACGAAGTTCTCGATAACCTGGGTTGCGAAGACACGCCGCGATTGATCTTGCTGAATAAAATGGACATTGCTGAGGAAGATTCGCTGAGTGTGCTTCTGGGGCAACATCGCAAGGATGCGCTTCAGATTTCTGCACTGACGGGCGATGGCTTGAGCGAGGTTGTTACCGCCGTGGCAGATCGCGCAACGGGTGACGCAATTGACGCGGTCATCCATCTTCCGCACTCGGCCGGGAAGCTTCAGACGGAGCTTTCGCGGCGGGCGGACGTGCGCGAGCGAGAGTTTACCGACGATGGTGTTCGCATGTCGATCCGCATGAACCGAGCGCAGTTCGAACAACTCAAGGGTCGCCATCCCGAGCTTACGATCCTATCGCAAACGAACGATGACGACGATTTGGGCGAAGAGTTGGACAATGCCTAGGCCTGTTGAACGCCGACAGGGAGGCAGCGTCGCTTTGTGGCTTGCGTTACTCTTCTGCGGACCGGTACTTGTAGGCGGCGAGACAATGACGATCTCGGTCCGGGTCGAAACACGAACGGGCGGGTCGCTTTCGGGGTTGGTGGTCGATCACAACGATCATGGTCTGGTCATCGTCAGCGAGAAGGTTCCGTACGTGTTTGCCTGGCGAGAACTGACGGGCGGAAGCGCCTACCAGGCGAAGAAACAACTCCTTGAGATGGAAAAAGGCGGCGCGTCGAAACTTGGCGGACTCGATCACTTTGCCCTTGGCCAGCTTGCGTTATTGGTAGACCGCGCCGACATCGCTGCCACTGAATTTCGCCTGGCGACCGATCGAAAAGGGTCTCTGCGAAAGCGCGTGGATCAAGCGTGGAAGGACTACAACACTTCGATGCACGCGAAACGCGCGCCGGTGGAGAACTCTGCCGCGGGCGACAGCGTCGATATCGCCGCTGACAAAAACGCGATGTCCCGGGAAACGAGCGAGCGCGATGGGAAGCTTACCGCGATTCCACCGAGTGATGTTCGCGCGAAAGTCCGCGAATCTTATCTCACCTTTGGCGAAAAGGTTCGCGAAACGCTCGGAAAGGACATTCAACTTCTTGAGACCGATCACTTTTTGATCTGGACGGACTGGCGGAAGCCGGATCACGCGGAACTCATCAATCTGTGCGAGACGATGTATCGATC
>JAJRUK010000062.1 GCA_024277835.1 Planctomycetota bacterium
CTGTCGAAAACCATCCACCCGCCCTGCGGCAAGCGATGGACTCGTCACTTCGTAATACTTCATACACGTCAGTGGCGAACGATGCGCGAGGAACGCTGCCAACTCTGTCGGCGTCAGCTTCCATTCCTGCGCTGCGTGGGTTGCGACGATATGGCGGAACAAGTGAGCGTTGATCGGCTTGCCTATCAACCGTCGCGATAACATTGGCACTTTGCTGCTGAACGAGTTTCGATCGAACGGATTGCCGCGCCGGTTGACCAAGAGAACATCGCCATCGCTTGTCGACCGCCCGGTCAACGCTTTGTAGCCACGACGAAGGTAATCCTTAATGATCGCCGTAAGCTCATCCGGGCAGGGCGTTTCAAACTTGCGATGACCTTTCATTTCCGATGAACTGAATCGCAGGTCAAACCCACTATCGGTAGCGACGAGATTCGTGCCAATCCGGATGCCCCAAATGTTCGCTCCACGCAGAGCGCGGGTTACAAGCAAGCCGAAAATGATCGCATCGACCTGTTGCAGGGCAAGGCGTGTCTGCTCATCGCCGGAACGCTTACTACTCTGCGTTGCTGCGCTCACGTTTTTGATGAGATTCTTGAACGCCAATTCGAGCTTTGGATACGGTGTCATCCGGGAGGCTTTGTCGCGCTCTTGAACTTCACATCGTTTTGTCAGCTCATTGAATGCTTCGATCGTATTCTCGTCCGACTCCAGCAAGAATCGATGGAAGCCGCGGACTGTACGCAGGAACGCCGTGTGCGACGGATTCACATAATCGTTACTGCTTCGGACAACCAGCCAGTTGACGAACGCCTGGCAGTTTTCGGGTGACAGAAGCGCAGCCCACACTTCGCCGCTGAGGTCAGCGTTGGGCAACTCGATCCGATACCAACCCAGGAATTTCGACAGCGACTTCTCATAATGTCGCTTCGTGATCGATCGCCACGGGCGCATACCGCCTTTGCGGAGGGGGGCAGAAGCATCCCGACACATTCGCTGCCACTCGGTTCGCAGATGGGTAGGCCAATCGCCGATTGAAACGGCGTAACGTTCGTTGAGCTTCGCCGGAAGCGATGCGAACACAAGTGATCCCACGTGGTTGTGCTCAACGAGAGTTTTCCATGCATCAGTGAGTCGTGCATAGTCCTTCCGCCAGTGCAGATTTGCTCCTGCCTTCTCGCTCAAAGCCCAATCCACCAAATCACCTGCGCACGCAGTCCCGGGCCAAAGACCATGACCAATCGCCCACTTCACGAATCGGTCGTAGGCTACTGCTGTACGTCGTGGCGTACCGTTGTGGTCCTCCAGCGCAGGCCACAAATGCATCGCATCCCCGCCGGTCACATCGATCCCCACATCATCAGCAAACCGGTAGAGATGACGCAGGTAGTTACGATAGTTCGACCGACTTTGCGATCGCAGGTCTTTCGTTGCCATCGCGGCATCGAGCAATACCAACGCTTGCTGTAGCGACGCAACTTGGACTTTGGACCAGTCGTCGCGATCCAGCGCCTTCGCCACGTACTTCAGCGTCGTCCTCGTCATCCGTGATTTCGTTGCAGATGGACTTGTCTTTGCCAGCCAGTTTTGATACAGATCGTTGTACGTCATATTGAATCCTCCTTCGATTCTAAAGTTCGCGCCCTCTCGGGCTGTTTGGGGTCGCCTCCATCACTCCCGCTCCGCGCGGGGTTGATGATGTAGAACAGGCGCAACCCCTATCTTTATGTCACTGTTTGCGCTGACCTACATCGCGCCGCGACAGTGAGCTAAGTCGAGTTGTTTCAGGCAGTTACGAGTCGCTTCGAGACGTGCTTCGAAAGGGCATGATCTACTTCACAATGGAAGAGGAAATCGACCACCTCGTCTGTTCGCCGATACCTGTTACGATCGATGGCTATCGATCCAACGGTCGATTGCTGCTGGGTCGAATCTCAAGATTCGACCGATACGGATGCACGGAATCCGCTCTTCGCGCGCCATAACCACCACGGTCTTGCGAGCGATTTGCAGTACCTCCGCCACTTCATCCGGTGTAAGCAACTGCTTCCTTCCCTTCATTTGAGAACCTCCTCACCGGCGAATTCAATCGATGCCGCCGGTACGCATCGAAACACGTGGTGAGCGATCTGAAACTTGTCGCTCACGTACTGCTCTTTAACTATTCAAAAGAGTGCGAGCGATGTCCTTTATTTGTTTTTCCGGTCACTTGGACGTGGTTTCAGAGATGGAGGAAGGGATAGAAGACCTCGCCATTGAGATCCTCGATGACTGCGCAATAGATGAGGCGAGAAACAATATCAACTTGCGCCAACGAGTGACGCGCAGAATGTTCGCTGAGTTCATCGGCGAGCCCGATTATGCGTTGTTTCTCTCAGTTTCGCCGGGAGTGTGATTAAGTTTCGTTCGTCACAGTAAGATCAGAAGTGATTGCTAGGAGGATGTGATGCCACCGCGAACATAGCATGCGCAACGATCTTCGTCCGACCCTATGCCGCTGGCGTATTCGCATTCGGTCGATGACTCGCGTAGTCGATCGTCGCCATCGCCGCTTCGGCTGTGTCGTCGTACATTGTGTAGTACAAGTCAAGGATATCGCTGCTCTTGTGGCCCATCCATTCGAGCGCGTATTTGTAGCTGATGTTGTTCCGCGCACACATCGACGCGAACGCATGGCGGAATGTGTGAAGCTTGTACTGGTCGGGATTGGCGAATTCGCATCGCCGACATAACCGTTTTAACGATCTCAGCAACCGGCGCTCGTCGATCGGACCACTACCGTCGGGGTGCTTGTCCGACGGTCGAGCTGTGAACACCCGGTCGAACGTTCGCGACGACGCATCGAGTAGTTCGCGCAGCTCTGAATGAATCGGGATGTGGCGGACTCGCTTGCTCTTGGTCTTCCCCGATGATCCGCCGCGCCGAACAGCGATGAAGCCATGCCTACCACGACCGCAGAGAACCGTACTCCGTCGTAGTTCTCGACATTCTCCGAACCGCAGCCCCGCATACGCCATCGTCGCGTAGATCATCTGTTCATGCGGGTCAGCCTTAACCAGTAGAGCTGCAACCTGTTGCGGTGTGAAGCAGGGCTGTTCGGTCGCTTCAGGTTTTTGAATACTGATTCCGTCGAACGGATTGGTTCCGATGCGTCGCGCGCAGTGCGCCCATTTCATCAACTGTTTAATGATGATCAATCGATCGTATCGGGTTTTCTCGGATAGGTTGCTGGCGATCATTGCGCGGTTGAACGCCCAAAAGCTTCGGTCGTCAAGAGATGACGCATAGCGATGATCATTCTCTTTGGCCCAGTCCTCGAATTCGCCGAGCACGTACTTGTACTTTTCAATTGTTTTCGGTGCTCGCTCGCGGTCGCAAAGCATCTGCATGTAGTCCCGGCGGAGCGTCTCGATGTCCACGCGCCGGTTTGGCTTGCTCGGCGATCCGCGGTCGATGCGCTGAATGATGGCGTGGGCCTGTTTGACGGCGGCAGATTTGTTTGTGGTTTTGAGGGGTTCGTAATGCCGCTTCGCCTCCAGGCAGTACTCGGCATACCACGTTTTCGAGACGCGAGCCTTGCCTGTGCGCTGATCGCGGTAGGGGCGGTGGCCAATGTAGATCGTCGGCTCTGTCCCCTCGACAGCATGGCGTCCGACGAGCTTCATCTACTTCATCAGCTCCTTCACGAACCTGTCGCGCCAAAATAGTAGAGGTTTGTTGCGCTTGACGCTCAACTTGAAATGCCCTTCGCTGACTTTTCGTTTGAGAGTGGATGATGCAAGGTGGCTCAGCTTCGCCGCCTGGCTCAAGCTCAAAATAGGTGGGAAATCCCCGCCGATGTTCTCGAAGGCCTTACGGATATCCGCGAGCGGAACATCCGCGAAGGGTTGGATCGGTGACTCAGGCTTGTTAAGCAGGGACGTCAACCAGGCGGGCGACCTTGGTTTGTCGTCCTTGGGCTTATACCTCTGTCTCATTTCTTCCTACTCCTTTACGATCGTGATGTGAATTCCAATCATGCTGACCCTCCTGTCGTCCGCGGTTTCGGTGTTTGCACGTAATTCCGACCGGACCTATCCTCTTGGCCGATTCGAATGCGACGACTACGTTGTACCGATCAAAGCGCCGCAGGGTTCGCACGGTGCAATA
>JAJRUK010000063.1 GCA_024277835.1 Planctomycetota bacterium
AATCGAGTCATCTGTTCGAGCAGACGGCGCACCGCATGGGTCAACATGGAATCAAAGTCAATAGTGTCGAGCTTGACCTGGATGTGATGATGGCTCGAAAAAAGAAGATCGTCGACACGTTGACGGGCGGCATCGACATGCTGTTCAAGAAACGGGGCGTGACACCCTACAAAGGTCGCGGGCGATTTCGCGACGTCAGCTCGATCGAAGTCGACGGTGATGATCCTGTCTCGATCCAAGCCAAGCGTGTTTTGGTCTGCTCGGGAAGCCGCCCCGCGAAACTCTCCGCCGTCGAAGAAGATGGTGACCGGATTGGAAACAGCACGGCAGCCCTTTCGTACCCTGAAGTTCCTCGTCGTTTGGTCGTCATCGGTGGCGGCTACATCGGACTTGAGTTGGGCAGTGTATGGAACCGTCTCGGGAGCAAAGTGATTGTCTTGGAAGCGCTCGATCACATATTGCCAGGTCTCGATTCCGAGCTCGCGAATTTGGCGCACCGCTCACTCAAGAAGCAGGGCATTGAATTTCATACCGGAACATTCGTCGAATCCGCGCGTCGCGATGGCGACCAGTGCATCGTCGCGGTCAAAGACGGAGACTCCATCACTTGCGACCGAGTCTTATTGGCTACCGGCAGAACACCCGCCACCGACGACTTGGGTCTCGAGGCGATCGGATTGGAAACGGACCGTCGAGGATTCCTGGCGGTGAACTCCGAGTTCGAAACGTCGGTCGAAAGCGTTTTCGCAATCGGCGATTGTATCGGCGGCGCGATGCTGGCTCACAAAGCGATGGAAGAGGGAATTGTTTGCGTCGAACGGATGGCTGGTATTCAAAGCCACATGAACTACGACGTGATCCCGGCCGTCGTTTACACGCACCCCGAAATCGCAATGGTCGGCAAAACCGAGGAAGAATTGAAGGAGGCGGGGACAACGTACGTGAAAGGTGTCTGTCCGTTCGGCGCCAACGGGCGTGCGAGGACGTTGGGCGAAACCGAGGGGCGCGTCAAAATTCTTGCCGACAAAGAAACCGATCGTGTCTTGGGGGTTCACATCATCGGGACTCGTGCCGGCGACATGATTGCCGAAGCGGCTGCGGCGATGGAGTTCGGGGCGAGCAGCGAAGACATCGCGCGAACGTGTCACTCCCATCCGACGCTCTCCGAAGCGTTGCACGAAGCGGCACTCGACGTCGACAAGCGAGCGATTCACACCGGTTAGAATCGAGCGGAAAATAGGCGTCTACTGGAAGGACACGTCGCGATCCGTCCAGTGTTTCGTAGGCAGGCTCCTTCGTGAAAGGAGGATCGCCCAGTTTTTCAGTTTCGATTTTGCAGAGGTTTACGACGAGTTGCTTTCAATTCCCGTGAAATATTTCTTGGTTCTCGCGTGGCGCGGGGGTTCGAAAAGCGTCCCTCCAGGTAAGCGGACCAAGAATCGGTCTCGCATGAAACCAAGGTGGACATGATTCGTCCACTTTCCTCTCATTACGGGCTTTCCAGGGATGAACCAAGCACGCAACTACCCAAGTCGCTACCGTCGTATACTTGCCGCCGAATCGCTTGAGCAGCGCCGCTGCATGGCCGCTAGTTTGGGATGGGACGGCCCCGGTCGGGGATCGGCCGAACTGACTTATTTCATCGATACGGTTCCCTCGAGCGTTAAGCTGAGCCAAACGGAGGTCGAATCAGCGATCGAGTCGGCACTCGAGGCGTGGAGCGACGTGATTGATGTCGACTTCACGGCAACGTCGCAGCCGCATCAACGGGACTCCCTCGATTTCACTTTCAAGTCGATCGACGGCGCGGGCCGAACAGTCGCACAGGCCTACTTTCCTGATGATGTGAATTCAGCCAGAGTTGCTGGCGATGTCGAGTTTGACACCTCCGAGAACTGGGAGGTTGGCAACGCGTTGGGGCGAGCCGCCTTCGACTTGGTTCAGGTTGCCGCGCACGAGATTGGGCACGCACTGGGGCTGAACCACAACGCAAACTCAGGCGGCGTGTTATCACCTTTCGTTTCGCCCACGCAGCGATTCAGCGGACTCAGTAGCGCTGACATCGATGCCGCGCTTCGACTCTACGCAGCCGCACCGGTTGAAGTGGCATTCGAAGCACCTCTTGATCTTCCCCTCGTATCAGACGTCGATGCGAATGGCTCTCTGGCAAACTCGCCGGAGGTAGGAACCACGCCGTCGGATCCGGGAGACTCTAGCGGAACGCCTAGCGATAGCGGCGCGGTCGACGACTCGCCGACTGAGACGAATGACGATGATCCCGGCACGAACAACGACGATTCAGGTCTCGGCAATCGTTGGCAAAGAAGGGTTTGGCGAGTCTTCTGGCGGTGGTCGGGCTGGTTTCGCTTCACAGGCCGCTAAGGATCGTCCAGGAAATAACGGTAGTAGCTTGACTCTCCGAGTCGAGTATCTGACCGGTGTTCTCGACTCGGAGAGTCAAGTTACGACTGTGTAAATGACGGGGCCGACGCGGGATGGTGATTGTTCTAACATGGTGGGCATGACTGGCACGACCACAGAATGCTCACCCCGGAACCGACTTGTCCGACTCGCAACTTCGACGCAGCCGATCGGAACCACTTGACGCAGAGTCACTTGGTGGCGATTCCAATGACCCCGGGTCGCCTGATGGCTGCGTCGACCCCGTCGACCCTGTCGGCAAGTGGCCGTTTCGAGCGATGACGCTTTTGATTGTCGTCTACGTGGGCCTCCAGGTGGCGTGTTGGCTCAATCCGCCCGACAGCAGCAAGAACCCAGTCCGGTCACGCGACTTCATTCATCTCACCGGTCGGCAGGTCAATGAGCGTGATTTCCGCTACGCAGTGGCGACGCTTGTCAGCACGCTCGCGGCGCATACTTTGATCGCAATGGCGACTTGGTATTTTACTGGAGGATGGCATGGAGTATTCGCGCTGCTGCTGGTCGTGTTCACCTTTATAGCCCCGGTGGCGAGCGGGCTGGGCGTCCCCAACATGGCCTCTGCCGTCCTACAGAACAGAATCGAATTGTTTGTCTGGTTTGACTTGGTCGTCTGTCAGTACTTACTCGGCTTTGTGGTCGCGTTGACACTGAAGCCGATTTTTCTCTGGTCGCGTCAGATCGTTTCAGGCAAGCCCAAAATGAGTCTGAATCAACTGATGTGGCTGACGGTAGCGATCGCGGTCCTGCTAGGTGCTTGGAATTGGTTTGCCCCGGGCCTTGTCGTTGCCTCTCCTTTGCAGCGTTACCTCACTGCGTCCCTGATAGGCTGCGCCGCCGCCTTTGTCATCGCAGGCCAGCACAGGAAGACCGCGACGATCTTGCTCTTGATGGCGATCGTTGCCCATCTTGTGACGCTCGGTCTGTGGGACGAATCCGGTTCGTCAGCCACGGGCGCCGGTGGGTTTATGTAAGCGAACGATCGTTGCTTCGGTTCTCGCCTCGTTCGTAGACGATGTTGGCGCGGCCGACCAAGAGTGGATCGACTGGACCGATTCGATCGATGTCCTTGTTTGTGTAGGGCAACGAATGAAGCACGTAACGCATGGCGTTCAATCGAGCACGTTTCTTGCAGTCCGATTTGACGACCGTCCATGGCGCGTC
>JAJRUK010000064.1 GCA_024277835.1 Planctomycetota bacterium
GGACCGGCGATTGTTGGTCATGCCCATCCTACGGTCGGCGCAGCCATCACGGCGGCAGCGGAGCGGGGCATTAGTTTCGGCGCGGGCTGTGGACTTGAGGCGGAGCTTGCCGAAGTTCTTGTTGACGCGTTGCCGTCGGTGGAGATGGTTCGGTTCGTCAATAGCGGGACCGAGGCGACGATGAGCGCGATTCGTCTCGCGCGGGCGGCGACGGGGCGGACGAAGGTCGTGAAGTTTCTTGGTTGCTATCATGGTCACGTCGATTCGCTACTTGTAGCCGCGGGGTCTGGGGCTGCGACGTTTGGTTCGCCGGACTCAGCGGGCGTGCCGGAGGCATTTGCAAAATCCACGCTGCTCGCTCCGTACAACGATCTCGACGCCGTTGAGCGCGTCTTAAAAGAAAGCGGCGACGACGTTGCGGCCATTTTTGTGGAACCGATCGCTGGGAATATGGGTTTCGTCAAACCGAGTGATGGTTTTCTGCAAGGTTTGCGTTTGCTTTGCGACAAGTACGGTTGCCTGTTGGTGTTTGATGAGGTGATGACCGGTTTTCGCACGGCGTGGGGTGGGTATCAGAATGTGTGCGGGGTCGCGCCGGATGTGACGTGTATGGGGAAGGTGATCGGCGGCGGGATGCCGGTCGCTGCGTACGGCGGGTCGCGAGCGCTGATGCAGAACGTGAGTCCGCTTGGTTCGATGTATCAGGCGGGGACGCTTAGCGGGAATCCGATTGGGATGGCCTCTGGTCTGGCGACGCTGAGTCTGTGCAAGCGCGACGGGTTTTACGAGGAATTGGCGGCGAAAGCGGCGCGCTTGGCCGAAGGGTTGGCGCGGACGGCGGAAGAGGCGGGCGTTCCTCTTCAAACCGGCGCGTGTGGCGGAATGTTGGGCATGTCGTTTTCGGAGCAACTGGTTCGCAATTTTGATGATGCCAAGGCATGCGAACATGACCGATTCGCGAAGTTTTTTCATGCGATGCTTATGCGTGGTGTTTGGTTGCCGCCTTCAGGATATGAGGCGATGTTTGTATCGGCTGCCCATGACGATGCGGCAATCGATGCGATCATCGAGGCGGCGGCGATGAGTTTCAAGGAGGTTGCATGATGGCGAAGTTACGCGTTGGTACGCGCGGCAGTGATCTTGCGCTGTGGCAGACGAACTGGGTGAGTGAGCGACTTCGCGAGGTGCATTCCGGGCTTGTAATTGAGCGGATCATCATCAAAACGCACGGCGACCTTGCGGTGTCGCAGCGTTTCGACGCCGATTGGCCTGTGGGTGGGTTTGTTGGTGCGATCGAGCAGGCGCTGTCGGGTAATGAGATTGATTTCGCGGTTCATAGTTACAAGGATATGCAGACCGCGCAGACGGCGGGGCTTGTGATTGCGGCGATTCCGGAGCGCGAAGTGGTTCACGATGTGCTCGTGACGCGCGAAGACGTCGAGCTTGCGGACGTGGGAGGCGGGTTTCGTGTTGGTACAAGTAGTCCCCGGCGGATCGCTCAATTTCGCAGGCACGCTGATGTCGAGATTGTTGAGCTGCGTGGTAATGTGCCAACGCGTGTGAAAAAGCTGAAGAGCGGCGACTTTGACGGTGTGGTTCTCGCGGCTGCGGGTATGAAGAGGCTGGGTATTGAGGTGCCGCATCGGATCGATCTTTCGGTCGATCAATTCGTCCCTGCCCCGGCGCAAGGCGCTCTTGCGATTCAAACGCGAGAGACGGGGGAAGCTCGTGCTTTGATTGGTGTACTCGATCACGCACCGACGCGGCAACGAATCGATGCAGAGCGTGCGTTTCTCGCAACCATTGGAGCCGGGTGTCACGTTCCCGTTGGCGCGTTTTGCGAATTCCAGGGTGAAGGTCTTTTTCTTCACGGGCAGCTATTTTCTGAGGACTATTCGAGACTAGCAGAAGGCGTCGAGGTCGGGACGGACCCGTTAACCGTTGGAAAAGAGCTTGCGCAAACGCTTCTTGAAGAACTGGGTTGACGCATGAAGGTTTGGGTCACACGCGATGAGGAACCAGGCGGGCCGCTTTCGGCGGCGCTGACTGGGGTTGGATTGGACGTCGTTTGCGAGCGTGTCATTTCGCGTTTCGCTGCGCCGGATTGGGATAGCGATCACGTCGAGGCACTTGGCGAAGCGGACCTTCTTGTCTTGACCAGTGTCTATGCGATCGAACTTCTTGCCGGTCTCACCGGGCATCGCGCGATGGGGGTGGCGGTCGTTGGCGAGGTGTCGCGGAAAGTGGCGGAGGCGGCGGGGTTTCGTGTTGCGTTTGTTGCAAACGATGGGAGTGTGCGAAGTTTGTTTGCGGACTTGCGAAGAGAGTTTTGTACGGGGCGCGTGTGCTACCCGCGATCAGCCCAAGCTCAGGAGCAAACCTCGTGGCGCGACGTGACCGTCGCCTGCCCGATCTTGTATGACACCGTCGCGCGCGATTTTGATCGCAGCGTGATTCAGCGCGTTGAAATGGTCGCGGTTGCGAGTCCGTCAGCCGTGCGCGCGATCGGGAGTATTGACTTGCCCTTTGCCAGCATTGGCCCAACCACGTCCACAGCCCTCGGCGAGTTTGGGATCACGCCTGTTGTTGAAGCGCCGGAGCGTTCGTTTGCATCGCTGGCTACGGCGATCGCATCTTACGCGAGTGACGCTCGCCACCAGCGTGCGTAGTCGAGGGCGGCGTAGGTGAAGATGATGTCCGCGCCCGCTCGTGCGATCGAAACAAGTGACTCGCACATGCACTCTTTTTCATCAAGCCAACCAAGTTTCGCGGCTGCTTTCACCATCGCGTATTCGCCGCTGACGTGGTAGGCCGCGATGGGCAGATCGGTTCGTTGCCGAAGCAGGCTGATGATGTCGAGATAGGGCAGACCCGGTTTGACCATCATGATGTCCGCGCCTTCCGCTTCGTCGAGCATGGCTTCGAGGATCGCTTCGCGCGCATTGGCGGGGTCCATCTGATAGGTCTTTTTGTCTTTGGGGACATTGGGTGCATCGACGGGTGCTGACTCCAATGCTTCGCGGAATGGGCCATAGAAGGCGGAGGCGTATTTCGCGGTGTAGCTGAGGATCGCAGTTTCGGTGTAACCCGCATCGTCGAGTGCGTCGCGCATCGCAGCCACGCGACCGTCCATCATGTCTGATGGTGCGACGATATCCGCGCCGGCTTTCGCATGAACGACCGCCATCTTGGCGAGGATTGCGACTGTTTCGTCGTTAAGGACAACGCCTTGCTTGCTGACAATTCCGTCGTGACCCACGTTGGAATAGGGGTCGAGTGCGATGTCAGTAATGACGCACGCCGTCGGGCAGACTTCCTTGATCGTACGTACCGCGCGGCAGAGAAGATTATCCGGGTTGAGTGACTCAGCGCCGTCGTTGGTTTTCTTCGAGGCATCGACGTGCGGGAAGAGTGCGAACGAACCGACGCCCAGGGCGATGGCTTCCTTGATTTCTTTGATGGTGTTGTCGATCGAGAGTCGTGATCGACCTGGCATGGCCCCGATCGGTTCGCAGACATTTTCGCCTTCAACGATGAATTGCGGCAGAACGAGTCGATCGGGTGTGAGTCGTGTTTCGCGCACGAGCTTGCGGATCGTCTCCGTTCGGCGCATGCGGCGAGGTCGAATGTTCGGTTTCGGCGATTCTTCTGTAGATGTCATGTTCAATCTCCTTCAACCCTAGGCAGGCTGAAAAAGTGTGGCACCGGTTTGTAACCGGTGCGATATCTTCTGTTTCCGGGTCTAGCACCGGTTACAAACCGTTGCTAGACAGAAAAACTTCGTTTTTCAACAGGCTGCTAGTGCTTTGTCGCAGCTTATTGTTCGGGTTCGCGAATGTCCGCTCCCTCACGGTCGCGGCTCTGATCGGACAAACAGTCCCCGAAGTTTTAGCTGTGACGCTGCACTAGCCATGCAGGCACCATATTCGTTAGGCGACCGCAATGCGTCAACGTCGCAGCATTCTCGGTCAACCTACTGCACAAGGTAGGTTGGTTGCACGATTCGGAATCGCGATGTCGTCTTGCAAATTGCGTTTCACGTCGTCGGCGCATCGTGTTCCAACGCGAACGCAATCGTTCAGTGAAACGCCGTCGAGATAGTTACCCGCCGCGAATAGTCCGGGCAGTTTGCTTAGCTCCTTGCGGAATTCGGCGATGCGCTCACGATGGCCAAGGTGGTATTGCGGAATCGCCGGTGCGTATCGAACGATATCTGTGAGCGTTGGTTTTCCGCTGATCGATAGAATGTCGCGAAGGCCTGCCTGCGCTCGATCGATGAGTTGACCGTCTGATAGATCGACCGCTCCCGGGTCTCGCGCGCCGCCGATGAAGACGCGAAGAAGGTGTTGGTCGGGCGGGGCGTAGTGCGGGAAGATGCTGTTCGAAAAGAGTACGCCCATGAGCGGGAACGTCGGTTCGTTCCGTGGTACCAAAAAGCCAAACCCGCGAAGTTCGTGGCCTACGTCGCTGCGGTTGTAAGCAAGGTTGAGCACGGCGAGCGAGGCGCTTTTGATTGGCGATAGCTGTTGGGCAGCACGGGGAAGAAGCGGCTCAAGCAAACGCGTGGCTTCTTGCACCGGGACAGCCAGGACGACTCGCCGTGCGCGCAGGGCGTGCTTTTCGCCGCTGCAACCGTAAAGGATCGTGAAACCTGTCTCGTCATGACGAAGCGATTGCACCGTTGCATTTCTAATGCAGTCGCCGCCCAATTTTTCGCCAAGCTGGTGCGTTAGTGCGCCTAGGCCAGCGTTGAGGCTGACCATGCCGCGCCAGCGAGGCGTGTGCTTCTTGTTTTTCTTCGCGAACGCGCGTTTGAGTCCGTATCCGATCAAGCTCCTTGCGTCGGCATCGATCGCCGCGACCGACGGGAAACACGCGGGTAAGCTGAGCTTGGCGATGTCGCCGGAGAAGATGCCAGAGATGGCTGCGCTGACGATGGTGTCTGTTGCTTCGGGTCCGATTCGACGCGAGGCGACTTGTTCGATGGTGTCTTCGGATGCGCCGCTTCGTTTTGAGAGAAACAGCCCTCGCAACATGCGCAGTCGCGCCGATGGTGACAGCATTTTCGTCGTCAGCATCGCAACGGGGTTTGTCGGAACGGTGTGGAGGCGATTGTTGCGATAGATGTAGCGAAGTTTCGCGTCTTTGCTGGCGGAGACGACGTTTGTATTGTTGGCGACGTCACTTAGAAGCGTTTCGAAGTTTGGGTCGCGGACGATGACGTTGAACGGGCCTTTTTCGAGCAGGAACCCGTTTCGTTTTTCGCTGCGAGTGCATCCGCCGACGGTGCCGCTTTTTTCGAGAAGGCAGACGTCAACGCCCGCTTTCTTGAGTTCCCACGCGACGGTTAGCCCGCTGATTCCGCCGCCGAGGACAACAACGTCTTTCGTTTCGCGGTTCATGTCGTGGCTGATCTTTCTGGGGCGCTCTCTGTTTGTGCAGCCGAGTACCGATGCGCTTCATCCACGAACGCTTGCACGTTTTCAAACGGGGTATTTTGCAGAAGTCCGTGACTGAGGTTGAGCACGTGACCGGTGCTGCCGCCGGCGTCGATGCATTCACGCACGGCGCGACGTACGTCGTCGGTTGAACCCGTCGCGACGATCTGGTTATCGACGTTGCCCTGAATCGCGACGCGATCACCGAGCGTTGCACGACACTCTCGAAGGTCCACACAGTTTCCGATGCTGATGACGTCTGCGCCGGAGGATGCGAGCAAGTTCATCTCCGATCGCTCTTTGGCGAATAGAATTTTCGGGACGTCGTTACTCAGTGCGGCGAAAATGCGTTCGTGATAGCGGTGAGCGAACGTCGCGTATTGCTCGGTCGTGATGATGTCTGCCATCGACTCGAACAGTTGCACGGTCTGCACGCCCTCTTCGATCTGGTAGCGCAGATAGGCGACGGTCATGTCGGCGAGCTTGGAAAGTAGCTTGTGCATTGAGGCTGGCTTGTCGCGCATCATCGAAAATACGCGCTCGGGATTTCGACCGGGACTTTTTCCTTCGATAAGGAACATTGCGAGGGTGAGTGGCGCTCCGGCGAATCCGATGACTGGTAAGTCGCCGTCAAGCGCGGCGCGCACGCCCCGGATCGTTCTGCCGACATGGGCGAGGTCGTCCGCGGGGTCGATGGGGCGAAGTTTTTCGATGTCGGTTTCGCATCGAATGGGCGTCTTGAGCTGTGGTCCGGGGCGAAAGAGGAAGTCAGCGCCTATCGGCGTGAGCGGGGTCAGGATATCCTGGAAGATGATGATGCCGTCAACGCCGATGCGCTTTGGCAGCAGCGATGCTTCGACGCTGATGTCGGAGTCGCGAAACATGGCTTCCAGCGGCAGGTCCACGCGCTGGCGAAGCTCGCGGTACATCGGGTCCGTGCGTCCCGCCTGTCTCATCATCCAAACCGGCGTGCGCGACGTAGTTTCGTTTCGTAGCGCTCTTAGCAGCAGGTTGTTTTTCACTGGCGTCATTGTTTGAATCAACCTTTCACTAAGCGTTCACCGAGAACGTAGCCAATTCACCTTTGCGGTACGCTTCGCTGCCAAGGTAGGCGTCGAAGACGGCTGCGATGTTTCGAAGCAATACGCGCCCGAGTGGTTTGGTGACATGTATCGTGCCATCTCGTTCGATCGTGATGAGTCCGTCTTTTTCGAACGTTGCAAGGATGCCAAGTTCGCGCGCGAAGGTTTCGTCGAAGCTAAGATCGAAGCCGTCTTCGATGCGCTTGGGGTCAAGCTCAGCCAGGCAGTAGAGTTCGCCAAGAACCGCCTGACGGATGATGTCGTCGGGCGTGAACCATTTGCCCCGATCGATCGGGGAGTGGCCTTCTTCGACGAGCTGCATGTAGCGATCGACGTCTTTGACGTTTTGCAGAAAGCCCACTTCGGTCAGGTGACTGATGGACGAAACGCCGACGCCGTAGAGTCGCAGATCGCCGCCGGTTGTCATTCCCTGGAAATTGCGCTGAACGGTTCCGTCCCTAAGCGATTCGGATAATCGTTCGTCTGACTTAGCGAAGTGGTCCAGTCCGATGAACTCGTACCCCGCCTGCTCAAAAAGATTCAAGCCGATGAGGAACATGTCGAGCTTGGTTTCGCTGTCGGGAAGGCGCGTGTAGTCCATGCCGCGTTGCGTTGCGATTTTTTCCGGGATCTGGGCGTAGTGGTAATAGGCGACGCGATCGGGCGCGAGCGAGATCGCTTTTTCGACGGTTTGCCGAATCGTGTCGGGCGTCTGGTAGGGCATGCCGTAGATCAGGTCGAAGTTGACGCTCGGGAAACCGAGCGTGCGAATGGTATCGACGAGATCGCGCACCATTTCAAAGGGTTGAACTCGGCGGACGTGTTTCTGTACGCTATGGTCGAAGTCCTGCACGCCC
>JAJRUK010000065.1 GCA_024277835.1 Planctomycetota bacterium
GAGTTTCAATCCACGCCCCCTTGCGGGGGCGATCGTTCGCAAGTGTTCGGGGTACGTTCAGCCGGACGTTTCAATCCACGCCCCCTTGCGGGGGCGATCCGCGATCGGCAACCTCTTTGATGCCGGGTTCACCGTTTCAATCCACGCCCCCTTGCGGGGGCGATCTAGAGTGCCGTGATGTCCGCTGTAATCAGGTTCGTGTTTCAATCCACGCCCCCTTGCGGGGGCGATCTGGATGGGTTTGTTTCACGGCTCTAACTATATCGGTTTCAATCCACGCCCCCTTGCGGGGGCGATCGCCAACCGCACTGGCGCTATCGTTAGATCGCATCGTTTCAATCCACGCCCCCTTGCGGGGGCGATCTGCTCATCGCGGACTGGTTATTTGGATGAAAACGTTTCAATCCACGCCCCCTTGCGGGGGCGATCGATTTTGGGATAACAACGAGAGGTTAAGACGATGGGTTTCAATCCACGCCCCCTTGCGGGGGCGATCCAGGGGGTATGCCGACGCTTGAGGAGATTTTCAAGTTTCAATCCACGCCCCCTTGCGGGGGCGATCAGACGGACTTCCCTTCCAAGTACCATCGACCGGAGTTTCAATCCACGCCCCCTTGCGGGGGCGATCACGCGGGAAAAGACGCGTGCATTTGCGACAAGTGGTTTCAATCCACGCCCCCTTGCGGGGGCGATCTGTTGTGACTTGCTTGCTGCTTGACACTACAGGCGTTTCAATCCACGCCCCCTTGCGGGGGCGATCTACGCGCCGCCGCCGCAGGGGTAGCGCCATCGCCGTTTCAATCCACGCCCCCTTGCGGGGGCGATCCGCGTGGCTCATCTCGGAAGCGCTCTAACAAAGGTTTCAATCCACGCCCCCTTGCGGGGGCGATCTCGACCCTGCTAATGCGCGCGTCCATCCCGATCGGTTTCAATCCACGCCCCCTTGCGGGGGCGATCGCGATCGCCAACGGCATGCCGTCCGCGAGAGTAGGTTTCAATCCACGCCCCCTTGCGGGGGCGATCGGGTTAACTGCTCCGCAGATATTGTACCTAAGTCGTTTCAATCCACGCCCCCTTGCGGGGGCGATCCGGATAGCTAGATCGTACGCGATAAACCCGCTCGTTTCAATCCACGCCCCCTTGCGGGGGCGATCCCACCAGTCGCCACAACTGGCGAGCGCATGGCTTGTTTCAATCCACGCCCCCTTGCGGGGGCGATCTGCCCGCTCGTAAGTTTAGCTGTGGCTGCGACTTACGAGCGCCATTCCGCGGACCCTATTAATTGGGCTCGCAAGTAGAATGACTAAACGATACAACAACGCATTTCCTTTGCAGTGACAACGACTTACGCAATTCGCGAAACTCCCGGAGAAACTCTGCGCGCTTGAGATCCGCGTCCGAAACAATCTACTTAACAACCGCCATTTGAGCAACGGCTAAATGATCAGCGGACCTTGCGGGTCATACGTCGCCTTGGCTCCGACGTGTTCGACCCGTTTGTGCCAATTCTTACCCAAAAAGTAGAACCGCAAGCTATCTTCGTCCGGATTCGCTTTGGTGACGAGCTTGTGGCGAAGATCAGCCCATTGGGCTGGGTCTACAAGACACTCGAACACTGAACACTGCACGCGCTGCCCGAAGTTTTCGCAGATCTTTGCGACGTGACGCAATCGTTTTGCACCTGCGGGCGTATCGGTTCGAACATCGTACGTTACAACAACGAGCATGGTAAGTTATCTCCAGAAAAACGCAGGGTAGGCATCCAACTCGCCACGAATGAAACGCGCCAGCAGCATCGCCTGGACGTGCGGAACGAGGCCCAACGCGATTTTTTCGCCGAGAAATGGGTGCTCGATCTCCTCTTGCTTTCGTTTCTGCAAAGCAACGAGGACAGTCTTGCGCGTGGCATCGTCCATACTGACTGCCCCCGTCTCTGTTTTCGTAAAGCCTGTGGGTTTCACTTGTTTTCGATTCACAAGTGATAGTGCGAGACGATCGGCGAGGTACGGTCGCAACTCCTCCATCAGATCCAGCGCGAGGCCAAAGCGCCCAGGGCGATCGCGATGCAAATAGCCGACTGCGGGATCGAGGCCGACCGTTTCTAGAGCAGCACGAACGTCGTTGGCGAGAATCGCATAAAGAAACGATAGCAGCGCATTGATGTTGTCGAGAGGGGGACGACGCGTGCGATTGATAAACGTGAAGTCCTTCTTTTGTGCGACGATCAGGTGATCGAAAACGCTAAAATAGATCCGAGCAGCATCACCCTCATGCCCGCGAGTTTCATCTAATCCTTTGGCGGAAGCGACATCGTTGAGGACGTGCGTCAGGCGATTCGCTGCGTTGGTCAGGATCGTGGATTGCTCGCCTGCTGGATTCTCCCTGGCTGCGCGGACGAGGACCGTCCGGGCGTTTGCGATTTTTGCTGATATGAACGTTTGAGCAATGGATGCTGTGAACGATTCGTCGTCTGCGAATCGGTACTGCTGACGCCTTAGCATGACGTTGCCCGACTGTGCCCCGAGGACGCGAGCATAGAACTTTCCGTTTTCGCTGAGGAAAGAAATTGAGACGTTGCTCTCGCCGCAAAGGTGCATGAGGGAGGGGCTTGCTGATACTCTGCCAAAGCAGACGATCCCGGAGAGCGTGTGGATTGGCATCCGTAGCAACGTCTGCTTTTCAAAACGGACGAGTACCGTTTCGCCCTTTCGAGCGAGGTAAGTTTTTTGAGTTGTAATGTATAGCGTGTTCAGTAGTCGCTTCATTGGATCATCCAGGATCGTGTGGCGGTTGATCTTGCACCGACCTGTCGAGATACTCGCGTACTTGCTGAGATTGCTCGATCGCTTTGGGCAGACAGAGTTCGTAAAGCGAGCATCGGTCGCACTTTTTTTGATAACGGGCGTGTGGCGTTTTTCCGCTGGCCATTGCGACCCGAATCCGCTCGACGCAGTCAGTCGTCGCATGACGCAGGGTTGGTGAGAACGTTACAGGATGTCGCCGGCGCGTCTTTCCATAGAAGAGGAAGCCTCCTTCAATTACAGAACCGAGCATTTCCTCAAGGCATAGTGCTTGCGCACAGATTTGCACTTCGTCGATCGAATTGAATTTCACGCGACCACGCTTGTACTCGATGGGGATCGGACGCCAGCGTCCATCGACGCCTTCTAACTCGACCGCGCCGGGGGCTTCGTCACGATAGAATTCGACGACGTCCGCCCTGCCAACGAGGCCATGCTTTAGCGATCGAATTCGCAAACCGCGGGCGATGCGGAGATCGCCTCGGACTTCGGTTTCGTCGGAGTCCGCGCGCTCGTGGAGCTGTTTGCCCTCGACGGTGAGGCGATTCTCCGCCCACGCACCTTCAAGGTGAATGAGTCCACATTGCCGCTCGCAGAACGCGAAGTGCTGCAGAGCGGAAATGGGGATCAGGTCGTATTCGGTGAACATTGGCACGTCTGCCTCTTACGTCAGTTTGTCCATGTCTTTCGGGAGTTCGAGTAACTCGACACCGGTTGGGATGGCTTCACAATTGACCGTTACCTCGTAGTCGCTGAACCTGCGAGGTGCGTCGATATCGCTTTTCTTTTCTACTTTGACGACTTCCTCGAATAACACTTGAGCGGGAGCACATCCGAGCATGGCCTGCTTGATGCGCTGCTTTGCGTCGCTGTCGGTGCCGACATGCTTGAAAACGTAGAGAGGCTGACGTACGGTCATGATGCCTTTGCTCGCGGATCGGTCGTGTTCGTACATATTGAGAACGGATTCAAACAGGAGCTTGAGGTCGTCGGCGTTGAACCCGGTCCCTTTCGCAAGATGGGCGCTGATGAAACCCTTTCCGACAAATAGGCCGTAGGGGATGATAGATTTTCGCCCCATGGTGCGGAGGGTGTCTTCGGGTTGTTCCGCTTCCCATTTTTCATAATCCTTAACAGCATGCCCCTTGACGTTTTCTGCAACGGCCATGCGCGTGATAGAGAGATCGATCGGCAGTATCTGGTCTTGCGACCGAGCGAACGCGATTTGGACGGGGCCTCGTACCTGTCCGGCGTTTGCACCCGTCGACATGACCGCGCCGAAGGTTCGTACGTCGTAGAAGTTCTTGCACATCCACTCTTTCGCTCCGGCGACTTCTTCTTTGGTGGCCCCTTTCTTTCCTTTTGGCAGACCGCCGTTGCCTTCCACGTGGGCCATGGCGATCGGGCGGTTGAGATTTGTTGCGTGCTCGATGAAGATCGCGTTGGGCATTGTGTTTTCATGGGCGAGTTGCACGTAATTGCGGATGCGGCGTTTGATGGCAACGTCGCTTACGATGCCGTGCATGTCCTGCGGATCGATGCGCGGTGAGTTGCCCGCGTCGGGGTCGCCGTTGGGGTTGCCGTTTTCGCAGTCGAAAAGGAAAAGGAATTCGTATCGGTTCTGGATTGCCTTGGACATATTGTTCATCTCCTGTAGAGAGCTAAGGTTTTCAATGTTTTCGAGAAACTTGTCTATTCGTTCGTTTCGGTTTCGTCCGCGGTCTTGTTTTCGTAGCGTTTCGCCTTTTGCTGATAAAAGCCCATAGCGAAAAGTGTTTGGTCTTCCAAAGAAAGCGTCGCAGGCGGAGCTTGTTCAAACAGATTCCAGACCTCGCCGAGTTGTTTGTCGTACCAAACGCGCAACCCACCATCAATTTTGGGCAGATGCCCGACCTGCGCCATTCGAACGAGTCGCCCGAGAACAAGGGCGGGTGTGGCACTCGCGGCGGAGTAATAACGTTGAACGACCCCCGCGCCGACGTCGCCAAGTGCTCTGTATTGTATCTGCGCCAACAGCGCCATGATGCGTCCGCAAAGATAGGCGGGATGGTTCAACTGTTCATTCAGTTCTGGTTTCATATCGATTCCTTTTCGAATGCAGAATGCCTTTAGGAGACCTAGCCGGGCGTGGCGTTCGGCCTCGTCGTTGATTACATCAATTTTGACCCTGGCGAGCGTCTGAACCATCGCCCCATACGGGATCGGTTCGTTGTAAATGGCGGCGTGCCAAAGAGCGGAGACCAGGGGAGCGGCGACGTCTTTCAAGTCGCGGACGGTTCCAGCGAGTACCGCGGCAAACTTGTGAGAGCAGACCACGTCTCTGCCCTCTCGCCGAATGATCGATAAATCGCTAAACCACGCGTCTATGTTCTCCGCGAGTTGTTCGAATTGACCTTCCATCCAATCACGAATCACAACGCGGGCGGAATTTCCGGAAAGCGTAACGGCGTTGAACCGAGCGTTGGCAAGATCAGAGCGCTTGCCGGTGCGGATCGCTTTGAGTAACTCGCTTGCCTTGCTCGTTCGCTGGGCGATTTGCCTTTTGGACAAGGGCTTGTCATCTGCGTCTGGCTCTTCAATTTCAGCGTCACCGAAGTCGATCCCGTGCATAAGTTCAAGGAAGAGGTTTTCTTCATCAGCAATTTCTTCGCCCACATACCAGAAAGCAATCTTCGTTCCGGCCATTGTTGCGCCTCGGTCGATCGCTAGGTTGAGGGCGGCGACGTATTGCTGTGCAGCGTCCTTGGAGATGGCGGCGTTCCGCGATTGCTCTAAGCCGTAACTACAGAACGCGTCTTTGTTGAAAGATATCAGCGTGGTATCAATCAAACCGCCGACACCACCGAGTCCTTTGATTTTCGGATGCGTATCGGCGACCTCATCCAGAACGCCGGTGACCAAACATCGCATTGGTGCGTCGTCGCTTCTGCGATTCAAGAGAGTGGGGAAGTGGTTTCGCCACCAATCGTGCCAACACTCTTCCTTGACAAGGATGCGCGGCGTTTTGGATTCCATGACTGCAAAAGTGACGTTATCGACCGGTTTCGCTTTCCGATCTGGCTCTGCCAGCGCTTCGCAGATGCTTTCGCGAACATCTTGGTTCGCAAGCGCTTTGGCGACGATGCCGAACGCGGGATCGCATTCGGATGCGTCTTGAAGTAGCTGTAGAAAGAAATCGTGTTTTGCGAGAAGCTTTGTGTCTGGTTTCTCCTCGCCGAACAGAAGTGCAAATTTCAGCGTATCGACGAGGAACTGGCGCATCGGGGTATCACCAGAGAAGCGCAGGTGCGGCGTTCTTCCAAAACTTCGGCCTCGACGTTTGCTGCCTTCGGGCGTCAAGTCCAAGACGCCGAGGAAGTCGCCCTCTTCTGAAAGTTGCACCAGCCACCGAATCATTTTCGACCGAAAGCCCGCTTCGGCTTCGATTCCTTCGCGCTTTGCGTATTCAATGAGGTTGGAAAGCACTAGCCAGCCCTCCTCTCTGGTTTCAGCACGTCGCTACTAGCGTAGTCCGGCACGTCGAGCACGCCTCTGCGGATGATCGCTTTGAACAGGCTAATTGAGGGGGCAGCCATATTGGAATTCTGTGTTGCCAGATCGAAGACGTCGTAGACCATAAAGCCAACATCCTGGTCGAGTGAGATCGGCGGGGAGCTTTTCTGCTCCATCGACAGGTTTTCAACCAGTCGAAAAAAAGCGACAAACTCGCGGCAGCCGAGATAAGGTTGTTGAAAGCACTTGCCGCGGCTCGCACGGCGGACAAACTGGGCATCAAAGGCTGATTGCTTTCCCTCGAACCCCGCCCACGGAATGATTTGTGCGTGGAGTCGGTATTTCACTTCGCGGAGTGCCATGGTTTGACGCTGCTGGCGCACGTTGTTGGCATCCGCTTGCAAGGATTCTGGCTTCTTTGTCCCCTTCATCCATTGTTTGATATTTCTTGTGCTGGCAACTTCGCTGACCTCGTTGCGTCGCAGGGCGAGATACGTTGGGGTCTTGAGGATTTCGATTTTCGTAATCTGCCATCGGAATTCGGGTGGATGACAATAGATGGCATCGAAGACGCCGCGGGCGGCACTGGGCGTGGGGCAGGGGTAGCTCCAACGCTCGACCTTGAGTTCTGGACGTGAAAAGCACGCGAAGTCGCCTTTGACTTCGATCACATGCGTTTTGCTGTCGTTGCTTCCCATGATTTGAGACCTCCTTCCGGTTGAAACCGTCTGTAGAAAGATGTTCTGCGCATGGCGGGTTTATAGAAGAACCGCCCACGACCTAACGTAAGCCTAACTCGACTATTGGTGGGCGTCAATGCCCAAATTGATCACGTTAGACCGCTTGCAAGTCATTGCCATAAAGTACCGTCCATTCAACAAACCCACGAATCATCTCCATCGCACCAGCCGAGTAGCGGGTCGTATGTCGCGCTTGGTATTGCGATAAACCAAGTTGCTTCGCTAACGCTGCGCTCGTTTTTGCGGCTGAATTGGATCGGTTCGATGTAATTCCATAATGGCGAATCGCTGGTTCTCGGTCGGTAGAGGCTGACGGCGTGTGGCCTTGCCTTTCTGATCCAAGAGCGGATCGCCTTGGGGTTATGGAATTCGTCTTGCTCCGTTTCGTCGCAGAGTTGCTTGAAAGCCAGCTCGTCATACGGAACAAGTATGTTAATCGAATTGTCGTCGATGAGCCGGTAGTTCTTGGCGACATCTCCGAAGTCGCACTCTTCGATCGCCCTTGCGAGGTCGCCATCTTCCTTCCCGGTTCCGGTCAGCTCGTACAGTTGCTCGTAGTAGTTTCGCAAGAGCTTGGGGTTGTTGAGAATGTTGATCGAGTCGAGCTTGTGCGCGGGCGCACCCAATCGCTTTAGGAATGAACGGGTCGTTTCGACGGCCTGCTTGTATCCGCCTTGTGGAAAGACAGCGTCCTCGGGTTTGAAAACGTGGAGTGTTCCGGCATCTTTCAACTTTCCATTGCGGTTGCAGCGCCCGGCAGCCTGGGCGATTGAATCGAGTGGCCCGAATGCGCGATAGACGACCGGGAAATCAATATCGACGCCCGCTTCGATGCACTGGGTAGCGATTAAGCGAACGGGTTGAGAACCTTCTAACTTTTGTTTGACTGTCTTCATAACAGCCATCCGATGTTCGGTGCACATGTTCGTTGAAAGGTGGAGCGTGCCCTCTACTTCGCGATCGTGTAACAGCGTTGCCAAGTGCTGGGCATGGCGCTTCACGTTCAAAATACAAAGAACTTGTTTTGCACCTGCATGACCCTCTCCGCTTTCGATCTCATCCGCGAGCGATTCCCATGCGATCGCTTCATCATGACGCCAGCAGACCTTGATTCTCGACGCCGACGGTGCAAATAATTGCGCCGCATTGGAAGTGATTTCCGTTGGTTTCCATCCGGGTATCGCTTGTTTTGCGACGAATTCGTCGAGGTGATCGAATGCAGGCTGTGTGGCGGTGCTGAATACGACGGAAGAGCCGAAGCGCTCGCACAATCGCGAGAGCGTCGCAAGTGTTGGGACAGCAAGTTCGCGCGGCAGCGATTGAACTTCGTCGAATAGGATCACGCTCTTGGCCATCCGGTGGAGTTTGCGACATGCAGAAGGACGATGGGCCATCAAAGATTCTAGACATTGTACGCTCGTCGTGAGCACAATGGGCGCATCCCAGTTTTCGGCAAGCAACCGATCGAGACGGGGGCCGTCAGTCACGCTATCGTGATCGTCATCCGAGTCAGATCGAACGTTGCTGTGATCTTCGATCACGAAGTTCGGGGCGAAGCCGTTTCGTTCAGAAAAAATGTCCCGATAGATCGAGGCTGTCTGATCGATGATGCTGAGATACGGCATCACGACGATCACGCGGCGAAGATCATGCTTGACGGCGTGACGTAGTGCAAAGGCGAGCATCGAGAGCGTCTTGCCCGCACCCGTCGGCGCAGAAAGCGTGAAAATGCCCGGTTGATGCGTCGTGGCAACGTTGCAGCAGTCCTCGTATAGCATCTTACGAACGACGAGTAACTCTGGCGCTGCTTCCGTTCGCACGGGGCTTGCGAGCTTGTCGATCTCGCGGCGTACTGCTTCCAATGCGATTTTCGGGGCTAAGGTTGAACCTTTGGAGCGCTCTCGGCGGGGCTGGCTCGCATCTCCGTTGAAATGAGCTTCGGTTTCGAGAAAGTCTGCATCGACGAGCGTCGAGAATAGCATGCGAACATCCAGCATGTCGGCGAGGTCGTGAGTGCCGGTTGGACATATACCATCGGTCAGCTTCGGAAATACAAAACCATCGTCTCTAAATCTCTCTATCAACAGCCCGCAATCGGATTCCGTTAATACTTTCTCAGATCGGGGCCGTTCCGCATCAGCTTTCAGCTTTTCTCCGATCTGCCCCTGTATGTCTTTCCAAGTGAGTAGTTGCTGCAATCCGATATGATGGCCCTCAATCGCCAGCGCGGGCAATAAGCCAATCGCCTTGTAACACTGCGTTGCGAGAAACGCTCCCGCGGAGGAGTGGTCGCGCCCACGCTCGTTAGAGCCAGGCAGAAGACGGCGTTGAAACTGATCGCTGTATTTTCCAAGATCGTGCAGCAGCCCTGCAACCCGTGCCTGTTGTGAGAAACCGAGCGCTAACGAAAAATCCGCGGCGCGATTTGCTACGCGATCTAGATGGGTCTTGAGGAGTTCAACGACCCCGGTGCCGTCACCGTTTTTACTATGCGCAAGAAATTTGGCCATCGTGTTGTTCTTCCGACTCGGTACGGTGTTAATGGGTTGGAGCAAACGAGTTGCCCAGCCGATCAATGGCAACCCCTGATAGTACTCCCTTGAGAAAGACAATCATCCTCGGATGTACAACAACAGTTCGCAGACGCGGGGTTCCTCGCAGGTAACTTCCGTCGCTCGTTCACACCTCCCGAGCGCGGTAGCAGTTTCGCATAATGGTGAGGATGGATTTGTCATCCGCAGGAATTGGGGTTTCGCGCGTGCGAATCGGGGCGAACTTTGTTGGCCCGCGACCGGAGGTGACTCTTGCCGCTGCTACAACGGTCCTTGTGTGCCCTGGCTTTGGTCCCGTTGTGACGACAAGGCAGACGTCGGCATCCTTGATGTCACCTACGGAACATTCTTCGAACGCAATTATTTCGCCGGTCGCCCAGTATTTCGTCTCTCGCGGCATCTTGAAGGCGATCAACCGATTCTGACGGTTGGAGACAGAAACAACGGAAACAGGCGGTGAGTGGCGAAGTTGCTCGCTCAAATCAATGGCATCTAGCCAAGGATAAACAGTCAGTGTTGCAAACTGATTCAGATCGGCGGCGAGCATGTGTTGCGTCGCACGACCCGCTTTGCTCAGTTCAGCCTCAAACTCCGCAAAGGTTGGAGACGTTTTCTTCCCTACGAATTCCTTGCGTAGCTTATTGAGATGTTGGGTCGATATCGCGACGCGTCCGCTTTCGAGGAGGCTGAGCGCGGATTGCGTCAGCCCGATTAGCGGAGCGAATTCGATCTGCGTAAGCCCGATCCTCCTCCGATATGTACGAATATCTGACCCTATGAGCATTTTGACGCCCTCACCGGATAGTCATTCCAAGCCGCAGGAGCATCATATCGCGGTCGCCAC
>JAJRUK010000066.1 GCA_024277835.1 Planctomycetota bacterium
GGTGGCCATACGTTGTGCCGCGCCATTCAAAATGATTGAGGCCAAACTTTACCGGCAGGTCGCCCGCGCCGTCCGCAAACCAGCGGTTATCGTTCAGCGTGCCCATGACGATGAGGTCGTTGGCAGCAGCTTGCTCGCGCGTTAGCTCTGAGTCTTTCACCAGTGGCGGCAGGATTTCGATGTAGGTGTTCGCGACGGTCTCCTGCCAGCGACGGGCAAGCGTGTGGTTCGCTTCATCCATGCGGGCCGTTCCGTAGACGATGAGCGTATCGTGAAAGTCGTCGATCAGGTTGCCCCAGATGTAGAAATTGTAATTCTCGACCGGGGCATCACCCAGCGCGTTGAAGCTTATTCTTATAGGCTTTTCGTCGAATGAAAGCGTTACGTCGGTCTTCTTGCCGTCGATTTCAACCCGCCGCACATGACGTTTTTCGCTTGTCTCGACAACGACATGCGTGAACAGACGATAGGGGTCATCGCCCTGCGAAACCGTCAGATGAACTTCCCATTTTTCATCCGCCGTTTCAGTTACTTCAGCAGAAGGGGTAAGTTTCAGAAGACCTTCGCGATCGATCCACTGACGAACAAGCGCAACGGCATCAGCCCCCGCATACTCCTGCATAACCGAAAGCAACTGCGCGTTGGTCGTTTTCTTCTCCGCGAAGCGCTCATGAATCGTTCGCATTAGCGATAGAAACGCCTCGGTGCCCATCTGCAATCGAAGCTGATGCAACGCGAACGTGCCCTTGATTCGCGGGATTTGATAGGGGCCATATCGATCGTAGACGCGTGAAGTCTTGACCGGCACGATCTCTCGCTCGCGCGAAACGGTATAGAGATACCGTCGGTTCAATCCCCCGAGTTGATCCGCCAGTTTTTCCGCCGTCGCAACGACGTCGTCTTCGTCGAACCCTTCGAGCATCCGCCAGTAATGGGCCGTCGCACTAACGAACCAATTCTCGGCTGCCGTTGCGGGGAAAACCGTTCGTCGCCAGAGATAATCCGAATCAACCTCGAAGTCCGCCTCGACTTCGTCCATGACGACTTCGAGGTCTTCCGACTCAACCGGCGCGTGCCATCGCCCCGCGTCGCGAGCTTCTTTCAGCTTGTTGGTTACATAGATCGGACTAGCTGTCGAGTAGCCCAGACTCAAATGCGGGATCGCCCCGGGCAGGTCCGGCATGATCCGCCAGCCCTTGGCTGGAAATTTTTCGCGGAGCGTGACCTTTCCATAATGGGCAAGAAAGACAAGCTCTTTCGCCATCTCGCTTGTGGTGATCTTCCCGTCGCAGGCGTGCGCCCGGTTGATCGGCGACGACGCCCACATTTTCACGCCCACGTTCGAGTCGATCTTGCCCTTGTATTGCTTATAAAACTCGTTGAACGAGACGTCGCGATTCCAGGGGGAAAACACGAGGTCAAAGGGGCGGTCGTCCTTCTGGGCGATGTATTCCTTGCGGACTTCGTCGTCGCGGTTGTTGTTATTCGCCCACAGGAACCCCGGAGTGCCAAACGGTGACATATTCTCCGTCGTTCGCCACAGTTTTTTCCGATGCGTCCCCAGAAGCAGGATCGCCACCTCGCCGGTCTTGACGTCCGCGATAGGCCAATCGTTGGTGTACATCCCGTTGTTCTTTTCCCAGAGGATGCGCTCGACATCGTCAATCGACGACGCGTACTGTGCCGCCTTTCGGATTCGATTCGACTGCGGCGTCGAGTCTGGTTCGTAGGGCGTCTGCGAAACCGTGGTCTCGCCAATGATGATCCCGGCTTCGTTGATATAGAAGTCTGCCCCCGAGTGAATCCCGCCGGGGAACGTGTGATAGACAAGGCGATGTCCTTCGGTTGGCTGAATGTCGGTGATGACGTTCCAATGAACGCCCGTGTACCCGCTCCACATAAAAATTTGGCCAAACACAATCTGCCCGTCGGCGGTCGCAGGCCCCGTCGCGGCGAACGCGGAACACTTGTGACTCTCTTCGGTGATGTTCAGCTCTTCTTCCGTCTTCAGGAAACTCTCGCCGGTTAGGCCATGAGGAGTAATGCCCATCGCGCGTTTGAGTTGTCCAAGATCAACCACGGAGTTGATCGTCACGATGTCGATCAGGTCAATTTCGCGGTCGTGATACTTCGCACCAGCCTTCGCCGCCCCGTCAGCGATGCCTTTCATTTCCGTGAGGTATTCCTTGTCGTACCCGCGTAGAAAAAGCGAGTCGCACTCAAAGCGTAGATCCCGCCAACCGGAGGCAGGATCGTCCGGGTTTCGCTGAATCGCGAGCTTGGTGATGTACGCAACAATCTCGTCGCCTACGAGATTTCCATACTGATACCCCCGCTCGTACGGCTCCCCTTCGATGTGAACGAAAATCCAGCCACGATCGTCGTAGCGATACCCATTGCCAGACCATCGGACCGTTTCCATCGGAATGACGTCGGCGATGTCATCGACTTCTTCGAGCGTGATGTCGTCGAACCACGCCTTCCCCGAGGCATTGCCGTTGTGGCCAAGGTGCAGGTGGATGCGATCCTTACTTCGTGTCGCGATAAACACCGTCTCAACGCGCGTCCAGTCTGCGTTGCCGCCAACCGCTTGCGAGTGGTTCGTGAAGGGCTGCGACTCCATCGACAGGCAGGCGGGAACAGCGGTGGGGTACTTTGACGTCGGGTCGGAGGTCACCCCCTGGCACTTAATCCACCCGCTCAGTCGATACGCTCTGCCAACGTGAAGAGAAACAACATCAGAGGCGACGGTTGCCTGCGATGGCGACGTGCTCTGGATCGACAAACTGCTCTTTCCGGAATGTGTGACTTGAGCATCCGGAAGTACGACAGCATTGCCGGGCGACTTCGTGCGATCGACCTGCCACCCTGTAACGTCGCTATCATCGACGATCGTCTCGAATACGGCGTTGAGAACATCCACCGGATGATCGGCGAAGCTAGCGCCGGGGTCAGCCGCTACGATTGCGAAGGCTACCGTCCAAATCCTCATGGTTCTCGATTGCATTATCGGTGTTCCATTCATTATAAATGTTGAGTCGGAATGGGTCGCAAGTACAAGGCAACCTCGCGAACAGGCCAAACATAATGTGCACATCATCCTCGGAAGTTTACGTAACTGACACTCGCAGGACTGGATGCGCTCGCGCATAGGAGGCGGTGGAGAGTTCAGGCGCACAAGCACGCGAGGTCGCACGAGCGATCGCTATCGCCACGCAAGCTGCGCGAAGTTGGCGATGAACGCCTCGTTGTTCGGAAACTTCCCCATCGATCCCAGTAGGGTTTCCATCGCACGAATCTCGCCTTGATCCAGCAGTGATCGTCGTATCTTATAAGAGACTTCCAGCGCCTGGGGCGTCAGCAGTCGTTCTTCTTTTCGCGTACCGGATTGATTCAGGTCGATCGCGGGCCAGACGCGACGGTTGGCCATCTCGCGCGAGAGCATGATTTCCATGTTCCCCGTACCCTTGAACTCGCTAAAAATCACGTCGTCCATGCGCGATCCGGTTTCGATCAGGGCTGAGGCGACGATTGTCAGCGAACCGCCGTCCTCGACATTTCGCGCAGCCCCAAATATCTGCTTCGGTTCATTGAGCGCGCCGACAGACAAACCGCCAGACATCGTTCGCCCGCCACCGCCGCCACGACCTCCGTAGCCACCACCCCGACCGCCTCCGCGACCACCCCGACTATCCCGCCCACCGCCACCGCCACCGCTACGCCCATCGTCCACGTTGAACGCTCGCGCCAGGCGCGTCAGCGAATCGAGCAGAATGAACACATCCTTCCCCGATTCGACCATGCGTCTCGCTTTTTGGATCATGAGTCGGGCGATGCGGACGTGGCTTGCCGTGTCTTCGTCGTTGCTGCTGAAGACGACCTCGCCGTTGACGCTGCGACGCATGTCGGTCACTTCTTCGGGTCGTTCGTCGATGAGCAGGACCATCATGTACACGTCGGGATGGTTGGCAGCGACACCGGCAGCCATGTGCTGGAGGAGCATCGTCTTCCCGGTACGAGGCGGCGCGACGATAAGCCCGCGTTGCCCCAGCCCGATGGGTGTCATCAGGTCAATGATTCGCATCGTCGATGGTCCGCCGTCGGTTTCGAAACGGACCGCCTGTTGAGGGTCGATCGCGATCAGTTCATCAAACGGTACAACAGCATCGTGGTCTTTCGGATCGCGACCTTGGATGGTTAGCACTTCACCGATCTGGTTCTTTGCTCTTGCACGTTTGTCCTTCGCCGGTTTGATCGTGCATTCGATCAACTCTCCGCCGACGAGTCCAAGGGAGCGCACGAGCTCCGGTGTCACGAAGGGGTCTGTCGGTTTGACGCGGTAGTTGGATTTTTGCTCGCGCAAGAACCCGCTGCCTCTGTCGGTTTGTTCGTAGACACCAATATAGCTATCCGCCATCGTCTTTTCCTATTTTAACATTCCGTGCGGTTCGTGAGGCCCCGAGAAGGCGACGCGCGCAGAGAGCGATCGGTTTCATATGCCTCTGCGCTGCGGTGCCTGGAGAATCCCCGGACGTAAAGTACTCTAATATATTGCTTTACGTCGTTTTTCCCAATGGGTCGAATGGGGGGGAGCGTTATCTCAAGCGAGAATCGAAAGATCAATAACGCCCGCCTGTCGGTTCATTATAACACAAATCCGCACGACGGAAACTCCCAGAAACTGTCGGAAATTCGAGTTGACATGGGTTTCGTCGTGCGGAGAATACCCCACCGTTGAACGGGTCGAGCGGTCTTGGCGTGGTCGTACATGAGTGGGATCACAGATTCGTTCATGCAGTTTTGAAGGCGTGCCCGATAAGGGGCTAAGCATCACACGCTACCAGGCGTGGATAGCGGGAGTGTGATGCGGGCCACGATGGAGGCTTTCCTCCAATGGCCGAGTTGTGTGTCACCGTGTTCTTGCGGGGCGCAACATGAGGCAACGAACATTTTCGAAATAGTGTGGAGCCGGTTCGTGCCGGTACCCGTTGTAGGAGTAAGGGAACAAACCGGGTTCACCCGGTGCGGGACGGCGGATGTTTTCGTCAACCGCGTCCCGATTGATGTTAGGTGAGCGAGATCGCAAACCGTTTCTCAAAGGAGATTTTCATTATGGGCAAAAAGACAAGAAGCGCCATTCTTTTGGCAACGGCTGGTTCAATGTTGGCCTTTGGTGGCTGCCTGAACCTCAACTATCGCCAGCTTCTCTGGGGCACCGCGCTTTACGCCGCCCAAGAGTATGTCCTGGACAATGACGCAGTCTTCGACCTGTTCGAAGATGGCGCGACTGGCTAGTTCTTAGCCGTCTGCCGTCTTGTCGGGTTTTCCCGACGGACGGAACTGATATGCAAAGCGGGGCTGACCTGTAAGGGTTGGCCCCGCTTTCTTTTTGTTGACTGCGATCAAAGTGACGGCGGCGTTCGGGGCTACAGGTCAAGCGTTTCGCGAACGACGGGGCGCTCGATCGAGTCCCCGATCATCGCGCCGCCATGCATCGGGTCATGCGGGAACGCGAGAAGCAATCCTTCCTCAATGCATCGCTGATAGACGCCCTGTCGCTCGCGGATCGTATCGAGCGGACGAAGGTCGTAGGCCATCACCCATCCCAGACGCAGGTGAGCGATCGTCGGCACCAGGTCGCCTACAAAAAGAAGATTGCGGTCGTCGCCAACGAATTCGGGGTGAAGCTGGCAGGTGGTATGGCCTTGCGACACCATCCACTGGACGCCGTCGATCGTCGGCGCGGGGGCGTCCCCCTCGATGAACGAAAGTACCCCCGCTTCTTCGACCGCTGCGATGTCGGCTTCAACGAATGACGCTCGATCTTTGGGCGTCGCGCTGCGGGCATGTTCCAGATGCATTCGATGGACCCAGTGCCGAGCGTTTGGAAACCGCAGCGTCGTTTTGCCGCCCGGCTCATCGTACCAGTCGGTGAGTCCGCCGTTGTGGTCGAAGTGCAGATGTGTGATGACAACGTCGGTCACGTCGGTCAGACTTAGACCCATCTCGCTAAGTTTGGACGGAAGGGCTTGTTCGTCATGCTCAATCGTGAATCTCGCCGCATTTTTCTCGTCCCATTTGCTCCCGCACCCGGTATCGACCACGATCAGCCGGCCCGCCGATCGGTCGAAGGCAACGAGCGACCGGGCTGCCAGCGGAATCCGGTTGTGCTCATCGACATCCGTGACGCTTTGCCAGAGCGCCTTGGGGACCACACCAAACATCGCGCCGCCGTCAAGGCGTAGCGTTCCATTGATGACCGAGTGCAGCTCGTAGTTTCCAATTTTCAACATCGTGGTCGCAGTTTAGCGTCTTCACGTTCGTGACGCACGTCCAAGGGAAAACGCCCGCGGTAGTTTCCGCGGTGCGAGCCTGTACAATGGAGCCATGAGCGAGTCGATCGCAGAACGGGCAGAGAAGCGACGTAAGAAGTCTGATGACGGGCAGGGCGTTTCCGGCGAGAGCGCCCCCGCGGTCCAGAAGCCGCTATCCGCTTGGGATCGGGCGTCTTTCGCGCTGGCACATGGGGCGACATCGGCGCTGCTGCTCGTTCTTGGGCTAAATGGTCTGTACCGATTCGGGCAGGCGTTTGGCACGCTCGAGTGGTCGCTGAACTACAAGCGTCGTCGCAAGTTCGCCCGCGCGATGAAGCGCATCTGGGGTCGCAAGCCCACCGCTCGCGAGCGTCGATTGCACACCCGTCGTTTTTTCATGCGCACCCGCTGCGATAAGCTCTTCTATCTGATTTTCGACCGCATTCCACGCGACCGGGCGGCGGCGCTTCTGACTTTCAGCGACAAGGCGGCGCTTGACGAAGCCCTCGCAAACGGGCGGGGGATTTACCTCGCGATGTCCCATCATGGGGCGCAACATGTGCTTGGAATGTTGCTCGCGCTGCTCGGTTATAAGCCAGCCGCAGTGCGCGATCGAAACGAGAGTGGCCTGCGGCGATTTGTGCAGGCTCGGTTCGACGAGAAGTATCCCGAGTTCGGGCGGATGCGCGTGCTCTACGCCGACAGCTACCCGCGAGAGATTTTCCGGTGTTTGGAGGAAGGCTACATCGTTGGCAGTGCGATGGACGTGTCGAGAGTTCGTGCGGATCACCAGAAGTTTGAAGAGGTGACCATCTTCGGTGAGCGTCGCCCGTTTCTTAGCGGTCCGGTGAGCGTCGCGATGCGTCGCAAGACGGCGGTCTTGCAGGCATTTGTGGTATCGCAGCCGGGGTTTCGCTATCGCATGGAGATTGTCGAGACGCTATATCATCCCAAAACCGACGGCGACGACACGGCGACCCTGTCACGGGCGATGCAAACATACGCAGCCAACGTGGAACGGTTCGTCACCGAGTCGCCCAGCCAGTTGAGTCGGATATAGCCCAACGCGACGCCGGTTGAACGCCCGGTTGTCGTGGGCGGGTCTGAGGGTTATCGTCTTGACTTGCCGCTCGCTGGCGGTACTGTGATATCGAAACACAATGGGGACGTAGCTCAGTTGGGAGAGCGTCGCGTTCGCAATGCGAAGGTCGAGAGTTCGAGTCTCTTCGTCTCCATTTTCCCCCGGTCGTTGCGTGCAGCAAACGTAGCGAACCGGGGTCTTTTGTGCGCAGGCCAAAAACTTTCCATGGGTGGGCCCTGTCATGAGTGGAGCCTGTCTTGAGATGAACCTGTCATGATCCGCCATCTCAAAACGCTTGGTCCGGGGCTTCTTGTTACCGCTGCCTTCGTGGGTCCGGGTACGGTCACGACCGCGACGCGCGCCGGGGCGTCCTACGGGTTTGCACTGCTCTGGGCGATTGGGTTTTCTGTCGTTGCGACGATCGTCTTTCAGGAAATGGCTGCCCGACTTGGGCTTGTCGCGAAGATGGAACTCGGACAGGCGCTCCGCGAGAGCGTCCCCAACCCGGCTGCTCGAATGATGATGGCAGCCCTTGTCATCGGGGCGATCGCGATCGGAAACGCCGCCTATGAAATGGGCAATATCGCCGGGGCATCGATGGGTCTTGAAACGATCACCGGCGTTAGTGGCAGGGTGTGGTCGGTTGGTGTCGGCGGGGGGGCAGCCGCGATTCTCTTCGTTGGAACGTATCGCCGGTTCGAGCGAATTCTCGTGGCGATGGTCATTCTCATGAGTCTCGCCTTCATCGCGACCGCGATTGTCGTCCGCCCGGACGTTTCCGCGATTGTTTCCGGGTTGCTGCGACCCACGATACCGGACGGGTCACTTACCACCGTGATTGCGCTGATCGGGACGACGGTCGTTCCGTACAATCTGTTTCTTCACGCTGGGGCGGTTCGCGCCAAGTGGGCGGATAATGATGACACACGTTTGGCACTCCGCGCGGTTCGATGGGATAC
>JAJRUK010000067.1 GCA_024277835.1 Planctomycetota bacterium
ACCGACCCGACTGGAGATGCCTCGCGTGCCAGACCTGTTTTTCACCTTGCCCGACGGACGAACGTTGACCCACCGTCTAGCCCACGGCCCGTCTGTCATCGGTCGTGACACCACATGCGAAATCGTCATTGACGATCCATCCACCTCGCGCCGACACGCACAGCTCACTCCCATCGGCGACAGTTTCGTCGTGAGCGATCTGGACAGCAGAAACGGCACCCTCGTCAACGACGCCGCACCCACGAGCGCCCCTTTGCGCGACGGCGACCGAATCATGGTCGGCGCGGTCCTCGCCCTGTATCGTGGTGGCGCGTCTGGCACTGGCACAAGCGTCGTCATCGCCGAGGACGAAGGCGCAGTGACCCACGCGACGCGCTACGTCCCCAAGGGTCAAGAGCTGGACCTCTCCCGCCAACGTCTGCAGATGATTTATGATCTGTCTGAACGACTAACGACGCTCCAGGACCGCGACTCACTACTGGAAGAAGCCCTCAGTATCTGTTTCGAGACGCTGCATTTTGAACGAGGCGCAGTGGGAATCAAAAGGAGAGACTCGCGCGCTGTCGATTGGCCTGTCGTCAATAATCTTCGAGGCACGCAGGGCGAGCTAACCATCAGTCGGGGCTTGCTCAAACGGGCCATTGAAAACGGCGAGCGAGCCATCTTTACTGATAGCGGTAACCAAAACATCGACCCGACCGTCAGCATGGTCCAGCAGGGCATTCGCAGTGCGATGTGCGTACCCCTTTTGCAGGGCGAAGAAATCCTCGGCGTCCTCTACGGCGACAGAACAAGCACTTCCACGGCCTACACCAACGAAGACATAGACTTCCTCGCCGCCATCGCGAGGCAAATCACGATCGGTCTGGTGAACGCCCAGCTTCTCGAAGACCAAAAGAGCATGGCCACCCTTCAGCGCGATCTCGACACAGCGAGGAAAATCCAAAACAACCTTTTTCCGCGAAACTTACCGGATGAAGAAGGCCTTTCCGTCGCCGCGCTCAACGACCCGGGTCGCCGCGTTAGTGGCGATTATTACGACGTCATCACAAGAGAAGACGGCAGGATCGTCGTCGTGGTTGCCGACGTGACCGGTGAAGGTGTGGCGGCTGCGTTACTCGTCGCCAGTCTCCAGGCCGCCGTCCGTGCCACCATCGACGAAGCAAGCGACCCCGGCAAGCTCCTCTTTCGCTGGAACAATCTCATTTACCACAACGCTTCCGAGGGTAAGTTTATCACGTGCCTATTAATGTCCATCGACCCCGCCGCGAAACACATGCGTATGGCAAGCGCAGGCCACTGGGGACCGATTGCCATTCGCACAAACGGTGATACCCCGGCAGAGATTGAAGTCGACGCGGGATTCCCGCTTGGTGTCATTGAGGGCGCAGAGTTCCCAACTCACAGAGTCGATCTTGGAGACTACCCCGTCACATTGTTTAGCTACACCGACGGCGTCATCGAAGCCATGGACGTTGACGAAAACATGTATGGCAACGACCGCCTGATCGCCGCCCTGAAAGAACGAGCCGACGCAACCCCCTCGGCCATCGTCAAGCACATCCGCAAACAGCTAACAATCTTCGCCGGTCCCGCACAACAATCAGACGACATCACAATGCTCGCTGTACGACTCAGTGAGAAAGCCGTCTTTGCGAGGCCCGCGCGGTGTACGGCATCGGTTGGTAACTGCGGTATCCGTCCGCAATAGCAGCGAACACATCTACTTTCAGTCCTTTCGACTCTTGTCGATCGTTTCGTAATGGGCTACTATTTCAGTATCTTCTGAAAGGTCTACCCATGCGTGAAAACCCGCTTGAACAGGCAAGGCTCCTCTTCATCAGACGCTGGGGTGAGATGGCAGCTAGCTGGGGAATTAGTCGGACGATGGCTGAGATCCACGCCTTGCTCTACCTCGCCCCGGAACCGCTTTGCACGGACGACGTGATGGAGCAGCTTGAGGTCTCGCGGGGGAGTGCGAGCACGAATCTCCGTCAGCTTGAGAACTGGGCGCTGGTCTTTCGCATCCACCGTCGCAACGATCGCAAGGAGTATTTTGAGGCGGAGACCGACGTCTGGCAGATGTTCGAGATCATCATCCGCGAGCGCCGTCGCCGCGAAGTGCAGCCAATCGTCGAAACCATCGAGCGATGCTTGACGCTTGTGGAAGATGGTCGGGGCAAGAGCGGTGCGGGTGGGCCGGCGGACGTGGACGCATTCAAGAAGCGTTTCACTGAGATTCGTGACTTCACTGAGGCGATGAACGGCGTGTTCAACTTGGTTAGCAAAGCGGGTCGGCTGGGTCTCAAGCCGCTGGCGAAGCAGCTTGCTCGGTTGGCGCGGTAGGGGGGCGTCTGGCAGTCGGGGGTTGCACTGTTTGCTTTTTGTGGTGGGCTGGATGCTTGGTTGGTGCGTCCTTGTGTTCGATTGTCCGCGCAGGCTGAAGCCTGCGGCTCGGGGTGGGTTGCAACTCTGAAATATCCTCGCCTATCCCGCGAATACCCTTCCAGAACAAAACTCTGCCACTTGACGAACGGGCGTTACCGTACGCGGGAGGCGGTTTTCTCGAAGGAGTGATCGCAATGAGTCACCAATCAACACGCATGTCGCCACTGACGGCGCTTTTTCTGGGCGTTTTCGGCGTCGGAGCCGTCGCGATCGCGTCGGTGACCTCAACGGTGATCTACGGTTTGAGCATCGTAGACGGCAAGGCGTCAACGCTGATCGGGCTGGCTGAGAACACCGTCACAAGCCTGCCAGAAATCATTGAATCGCTCCCGCCGGTCTTGGCGGATGTTTTCCACGATCGCCGCGCACCGGAATACATGGACAGCGTCGAGGTTCAGGTTCGATTCGTGTCTGACACGGATTCGCAAACAGTCCGCCCGGTGCTGACCGTGACCAACAAGGGCGATCAGGTCGTTTCGATGCTTGCAGTTCGGGTGGCTGCTTTCGGGGAGGCGAAGGTGCCGCTTCGCGACTGGACGGCGATGGTCGCGACGCCGCTTGCAATTGAAGACGACGTTCCCGGCCCGCTTTTTCCGGGCAAGACGAGGCACATGGTGCTGAGTCGGTCGCACAATCTTTACGGTGAGTTGAGCGATGACAACGGGGCTGCGGTTGAAGTCTCCGAGATTCGCGTTTGGACGCCCGATGAACCTGCGAAACCGCTTTGACGCTCCGTCCGCGACAAGAGACTGACGGGTGCCTCTGGCAGCTTGCTGTCAGTGCCGCCGGTCGCCACAGCGGCGGGCAAGTCGCCAAGTGGCACACGCTTTTTCGTTGCGCCGACCTGACCTTTTCCTACGTTTGCTTCGCGTTCGCATTCCGTCTACATTCTCCGCCTTGGTGTGGTTGGTCCGCGCCCGGTTTGTCAGGAGAATGTTGGTATGACGCATCGAAGAAACATGAAGCATCCCTGCGGGATCGCGATCTCAACCACGCTGCTCGTCCTCGGTGGACTTAGCCAGGCGGCGACCGCTGCGGGCGTGAAGCCAAGGATCGAAACGCTCGACAACGGGTTGAAGCTCATCCTCGTTGAGCGTCACGAGCAGCCAACGGTGTCCGGTTGCATCGTGTACGACGTTGGCTCGGTGAACGACCCGGCGGGACAAAGCGGGATCGCCCACCTTTTCGAGCACATGCTTTTCAAAGGCTCGCGTACGATCGGTACGACGAACTTCGAAGCCGAACGACCCATCATCGAGAAGCAAGAAGCGCTTCGCGTTCGCATGAACGCCGAGATGGATCGCATGAGGCTTATGAAACGTCGCGGTAAAATCGCCGACGTCCTCGACCCCAACGAATGGACGCCGGAATACGCGGCCATGAAAAAGGAGTTCGACAAGCTCATCTAAGAGCAGCGACCGTTCATCAAGAACAACGAGCTGTTCAATCTGTACACGACCAACGGCGGTGCGGGGCTAAATGCTGGCACGTCCGACGATTTCACGATCTACTTCGTCCAACTCCCCGCCAATAAGACGGAGCTGTTCTTCTGGCTTGAGTCCGATCGGATGCAGGGCGGGATCATGCGTGAGTTCTACACCGAGCGCGACAACGTTCGCGAAGAGCGTCGCCTTCGCACGGAGAGCACGCCGACGGGCAAGTTCCGCGAAGCGTTCGAGGCGCTTTTCTGGCAGTCGCATCCTTATGGGATTCCGACGCTCGGTTGGGCGTCCGAGGTCGAGTCGATTACCGCACAAGACTGCCGCGACTTTTATAAAATTTACTACGCGCCGAACAACGCTCGCCTTGTCCTCGTGGGCGACTTCGATTCCGATGAGGTCATCGCAATGGCCAAGAAGTACTTCGGGCGGATTCCTCGAGGCGAAACCCCTCCGCGACCGGTCATTACGGAAGAACCGAAACCAATCGCTGAGCGCCGCATGATCGCCGAGGCAGAGACCAACCCTCGTGTGCAGATTCGTTTTCGAGGCGTCGCGATGGGGCACACCGATGAAGCAGCCCTCGATATCGCAGCACAGCTTCTCTCGGGAAAGACCGGTCGACTTTACAAGCGTCTGGTGACCAAAGAAGAGGCGGCGATGGGGCGACCCCGGGCCAATAACTCAACTCAGAAGTACGCTGGTTATTTTGAGCTAAGCGCTACCGTCAAAGAAGGTCATACGCCCGAAGATGTTGAGAAGATGATCCTCGAGGAGGTGGCCAAGCTCCGCGACGGCGACATCACGGACTACGAGTTGCAAAAGGTTAAGAACCAGGTTCTTGCGGGTTCTATCCAAAGACTTCGCAACAACACGGGGTTGATGTTTCAGCTCGCGCTTCTGGATACCTGGTACAAGTGGGATCATATCAACGAGTCGACGGATCTCATGCTGGCGATCACCGCGGACGACGTGAAGCGGGTGGCTGCGGAGTACTTCGATCCAAAGACAAAAACCGTCGCGATTTATCACACCAAGGCAAGCGAGGGGACGGCTGAACAAGCAGACCCTGAGTTGGAGGCGATGCTCGCGGACATGCCCGAAGAAGCGCATGGTCAGATTCGCGGCGCGATCAAGCGAATCGTCAGTTCTAAAGACCTACAAAAATTAGAGATGCAGATCAAGGTGATGGAAGACGCACTTGCGTCGGGTCAAGTACCCGAGCAGCAGGCGAAGATGTTCGAATACATGCTCAACGCGATGAAGAAGCGCGCCGGCGAGCTTAAAGGTTCCAGCAAGGAGTCCAACTAAGATGCGTATTACTACCATAGCTATTCTCGGCGGCATTGCTGCATTGTCTTGTGTCGCGTTCGCACGCGCGGGCGACGCGATCCCGGATCATCCAGAAAAACTCGTTTACCCCGGGATTGATTTCAAGCTTCCCCCCGCGTCCGAACTTCGTACGGAACTCTCGAACGGGATCGTCGTCTACATCGCCGAAGACCGCATGCTCCCCACGTTTGATCTGACGATCACGTTACGCGCAGCCGGGGCTTTCGATCCGGAGGATAAAACGGGTCTCGCGTCGCTCACCGGCGAGCAAATGCGAGACGGCGGAACGCAAGACCTGACTCCTGAAGAGCTGGATGAGAAGATCGAGTTCCTCGCGGCACG
>JAJRUK010000068.1 GCA_024277835.1 Planctomycetota bacterium
CGTTGGCATATTGTCTTCACTAAGAATAAATGGGTCGCCAAGAACGACAACCGGATCCCCCACGCGCATCGCGTCCGAATCGCCCAGGGGCACGCTCGGAAAACGCTGCTCGTCAAGCAATCGAAAGACCGCAACATCACCCGTCGGATCAATCCCAAGCACTTCCATCTCGTAAAACTGACCGTCACCAAGCCCGCCCCACCCGCGACGCTCTTGCAGCATTTTCGCAACGACGTGATAGTTGGTGACCCCGTACCCGGCAGCATCAATCAATACCCCGGACCCGCCGCCGCGCTTGTTCCCGTCATAAACACAAACACTCGCCGGCGTGATCCGCTCGAGCATTTCCACACGTCGCATCTCGTCGCGAGCAACAAGATCGACCCCGCCCTCCAGATCCGCCGCCATCGCACCGCACAAGAGAACACACGAAAGCGCGAACGCAGAACAAGCGATCAAAGCAAACCGATTGTTGGTCGCCGGTAGCATCACTACGGCTATCGTCCTTCCTGCGGTTTGATCAGACGCGCATTTCCCCAGTCCGCGTAATCCGCAAGGTCAAGTTCGTCACCATAATCCACCGAAAGAGTCAGCCGCGAAACCTTGCGAACATCGATACGAATGTCGCGAGGCGCATCTGCCCCGGACACCAAACCAGAATCGAACAACTCACCCCCATCGCCGGAAACCCGAAAAACCACGCTACCGCGAGGCCTCACCGCGTCATCCAGGCCGATCGTCGCAACAAAGAGTTCGTACTCACCCTCCAGGGAGAAACTTACCTCGCCCTTGCTATGCATCCCCAGACCGCGCCGAAAATTCTTCCCCGCCATCGCCAGCGCACCGCCCGCGACGTTGCGATCAACGCCAACGGTCCACTTCGGATGAAGTCGCCCTTCGCTCGATTCACTGACAATCGGAAGATCCGTCAGGTACACCAGTCGCGGGCTGTTGACCACGATCTCCAAGAGACGATCCAGATGAATCTCTGCAACAAACCCGAGCGAAGTCGCAACCGTCAACCGATCCCGCGTCGAACCTTCCACCGCCCCCGACACGCGCGAGCCATCTCGAAAAAGCAGCGTCACCAAGAACCGCTCCCTCTCAGCAGGACCAGCCGCGAAGACAACCCCGAAAATCTTCTCCGTCTGAAAGGACCGCACCTTCTGACCGAGCGCGAACGTTCCGGACACGGGATCAAGCGACGCGACACGACCTCGAACGGTCGTCACTTCATCCCCCGTATCACGCGTAATCAACACGTCCTTCGCAGCAAGGCGATTCGAAAGTGACGCGGCGAACCGCTTCGCCGCCTCTGGAAAATCCTCTCGACGGGCAAGCTCGACTCCGGCTAAATGCTCGAAGGCGAGTCGCGTCGATTCACCAAGCGACGTTCGACCCATCAGCGCGTCGCCGTCACTCCCAAGAAGATTCCCGACAAGTTGCCCCCCGTCCGCCAGATGAAAGACCGTCCCGCCCGTCGCCAGCGCACCGGGCGTCGTCGAAAAAACGATACGGGCCAGATCGTCCATCGGAATCTGTAACTCGCCCGCACTCGTTGCGATGTTCACAACACCACCGCTCACGACCCCGCCCCATCGCCCATCGACAACGGTCCCATCAATTCTTTCAACACTGACGGGAACGCTCAAGGTCGCTGAAGACCGTTGCGCAAGAACACTCGCCGAGAAAAACGCAAACGAAACTGCAACAACGAACAGCCCAAGAAGGTTCCTAAAGCAAGTAGCGGTCAACTGTAGCGGCGGCTTCTTCCATCCCCCCTTTACGAAGGATGGATCGAAGGGGGTTGTCCGCGCCACTTGAGCGTTGGGTTCTCTAACGGCGTTCAAAATGTGCAGACTCCGGCGACTTGTCATAACGAGCAACGATACTTCCAGCCCCGCCCAGTTCTAAGGTTTCTTCGCGAGTTCTTCGTAGTACTGTTCGACCAGCTTGCGATACCGACTCGGAAAGCTCTCGCGCAGCGCCTGCAAAATCCGCTGACGCTCACCGGGAGGCATCTCGCCCCACATCTCACCGGGATTCGCACGACGCATCTCTCGAAGGTTCCCCTCGCTCGGGTCACCGCCAGGAAGCCCGGACTGTTCCATCGGCGCACTCGGAGTCGGCTGCCCCGACTTCCCTCCGGGCTGCGGTTGAGGTGATTGCCCACCGCCGCTCTGCTGCGGATTGTCGCAGGCCTGCTTCTCCTTCTCCTCCTCTTCCTCGATCATCTCGTCGAGCAAATCAAGAATACGCTTCTGCCGCGACTGAACAACTTCACCGCCGTCAGCATTTCGCAATCGCCGCTGCGAATACTGCATCAGATCAACCACGTCGGTCATCTTCTCAGTGCTGCGATTCGCAAGCTCCAGAAGTATCTGCTTTGCCGCCATCGTCAACCGCTGCGGAGCATCAGGAAAGTTCATCAAGAACGTCTGCAACGAGTTGGCTGCATCTTGATAACGAAGGTCCGCCAATTGACAAAACCCGCGCAGAAACCCAATCTCAGCCCCGAAATACGAGTACTTCCCGACACGCTCCGTGTCAGATGTCAGTGCAACGATTTTCGCACCCGCCTCGACCATCTGATCCATCGCGACCATCGCCTTGATCTCGTATGCGGCCGCGTTCGTCGCGATGAATGGATCATCACCTCCCGCCAGCGCCCCCATCCGGGCAGCCGCTTCCGCATACTTATCCGCATCGTACGCATCAAGACCGTCGCGGAAGTCTTCAGACACTACAGCCAATCCCTGCGTCAGGAACTCTTCACCGTCACAATCGTCGCAACTCTTCCACTCCGCGCGAATCAACTCCGCCGCTTCGGCAGAAAGGTCTGTCCGTGTAGATAGCAACTCAACAAACCGATCAGCAGGCGTCCCGCCATCCGTTTGCGCACGCGCGCCACCGGCGACAACAACCCCCGCTAGCAATGCCACTTGAAATGTCCTCGAAATCGTATTCATATCGTTCTCTCCGGACTATTCGGGCCGATCCCGCATCTTCTGTGCAATCTCCAGGCACTCCACCTGCCGCGTCGCAAGTTTCTTTAATCCGCCCGCCCCACTTTCCTTACTCTCTTCCCCCTCAGACACGCTCTCTTCAATCGTGAGCGTGCGCGTATTGATCCGGTGTTGACTCGCCCGCAGAAGCTTCAGTTCCGCCGACTTGGGGAGTAGCGGTGGCTCACCGTCGTTCTTTTGCTGCTTCTGCCCCTGTTGCTGTTGCTGCTCGTTTTCCTGTTGCATCTTCTGCACAGCATCAAGCAACTGCTCGAGCGTATTGATAATCTCATTCTCAATCGCCTGCGTAATCGCCCCCACCTTGCTCACCGAGAGTCGCTCCGCGACCGTCAACATGTCATCAGACAGTTGCTCAACCACGCGCGGAAACGCGATCGTCGTTCCGTCCTCGTCAAGAATATGCAGACACTTCGCCGCATCTTCCGAGAGCACGCGCTGCCTCTGAGAAAGGTCCGCAAGCTGCAACTTTTCGGGTCTGGCAAAGTTCTCACGACCTACATTCGCCAGAATCAGCGTCTCCTCATTGATCGGCTTTTGTCTGGCAAGCATCTCACGAAAACGCGACTCAAGATCGCGAAGCGTCTCTTCCTTTTCCTCGTTTCGAAGTTGCTCTAACAGTTCGTCAAGTTCCTTCTGTGCCTGCTCCAGTTCTTCGATCGCCTTGTCTTCTTTTGGAAGTGCGTCCTCGGGCTTTTGCTCCTCCAAAGACTCGCCAGCCTTTTCATTTCAGACTCAGCCCGCTCAACATTCTCCTGACCCGGCGTCTTTTCGCCGGACTCCTTGCTCTCTTTTGATTCGCCCCCCTCTTTCCCTTCTTCACCCTGTTCGCCGTCCTTTGGCTCCCCACCGCCAGCCTTGGGCGACCCTTTCATCTGCTTGGAAAGACTCTGCGCCTTCTCGGCAAGCTCCTTCTGTTCCCCCGCCTGCTCACTGGTATCACTTTTTTCTTCGAGCGACTCTTTCGCGGCTTCGAGCTTTTCCTTCGCTTCCTCGAGCGCCTTTTCAGCTTCTTCCTGCGGGTCTTTCGCCTCGCCCGGTTTCCCGGACTGCATTTTCTCGCCCGCTTTCGACATCGACTCAGAACCGGACTTGGTATCCTCCCCCGCCTCGCCAATCTTCTCGCGCGCCTCGTTCAGCGCTTCCGCGTCAGCTTCGGTCTCGTCTTCACGAGGTTCGCTCATCTTATCAAGCTGCTCCCCGAGCTTCTTCGCATCTTCCGCAAGTTTCTCTTGCTGGCGTTTCGCTTGAAGCGACGGTTCCGCACCGTTCTTTCCTTGCTTGCGAAGCTCGCTCTGCTCCCCCTGCATTTTCTCAAGCTGCTCGATCGCCTGCTCAACCGCTCGTTTCATCTCAGCCGCCGCTTTCGCCGCCGCGGCTTTATCACGAAGCTCCTTCTCCCGCTCCAACAGTTCGTTCACCTGCTTGCGGTATTCTTCAAGACGCTCGATCTCCTTGCGCCGCTCCTCGTTATCGCTATCCCGCTCGAGCAAAATTCCCAGCAACCGATCCGCATCGCTCATCCACTTACCCTGCGCCTCAGCCGCGTCGTACAGTCGCGATTGATCGCCAAGCGACGCGATGATCTCCTCGAGTTTGTCCGACAAACCCAACTCGCCCGCCCGCGAAATCGCCCGCGACAATCGCGCAGCGTTTTGCGGTTCGCGCTCGGCAAGTTCCTCGGCAAGACGAAACAGTCGATCTTGAAAACGCTGAAAACGATCGCGGATCATCTGCTCTTTGGCAGCAAGCGGCGCAAGCTGTTGATCATCCGCTTCGGCAGCAGACTCCGACTCCGTCTCGGCGACAACCGCAGGCGGTTCCTGATCCTGCGCGCAAACCGAGCCTGCCTGCCACGACCAACAAATCGCAACACCAAAGGTCAGCAGTCGAATTGTCAAAGCCCTTACTTGCATTCGAGTCAGCGCCCCAATAAAGCAATCAACACAACCCCGACGACCCGGCCCCTACTTATCGTCGAATAAATCCCCAGCATTTCGCTCGGCCGCCTTCTCCGTCTCATCCCGCAGCTCCCCCTGCAATCGAAGAATATCTCGAAGCATCGTCACCGCCTCCTGATACCCCTCCCACTCTATCATATTCGCCAGAATCGCCCGCATTTGTGACAAAAGCGCAACCTGCTGCGGATCAACCAGCCCCGCCGTCTCCAAAGAACCATCCCGCGACCACTGCCTGAGCGTATCCGCCGCCAGCGGAAAATCGCGTCGCAGTAGCGCCGCAAGCGGTGCAGCGATCTCATCACCCATCCGCTCCTCGACATTCTGGTCCGCAAGCTGGTTCACCCGAAGCTCTGACAGAATCTGATCCACCTGCTGACGCACAACATTCACCGACCCCGCGAGGTTCCGCTGACGACGCTCCAAACCCGCTGCCACCGTCGAAAACTCCTTCGACCCGGGCGCAGGACCGTTTGGCCCCATCAGCGAAAGTGCCCGCCCACGAAGTTGCTCCTGCGCATCGACCAATCGCTCGAAGTCCATACGAACTTCCTGCTCGCGTCGCGCTAACTCCGCAAGCAACTCATCGGGCGTGACCAGTCGAAAAATCATCTTCTGCGACTCCGCCGAATTGGGTCCACGGACGTCATCAAAATCCTGCGCCGTCGCAAAGAGCGTCAACCGCTCGCCCGGCGTTGCGCCCTCATCCGAAACCGACCATGAAAGACTCGTCGAAAAACTCGCCGTCCCGGATGCAAACCCCTCAAACGGAATCAACCCTTGCCGCGTCGTGTCCTTTGTAAAATCGAAAACCAACTCGGCAGCCGCAAGACCATACGTATCCGCGAATTCAAGTTCCATCGGCAAGATCGCTGCCGGTGTAATCATCTCCCCGGCAGCCGTTAGTTTCAGGCGAACGCGCGGCGGCTCGTCCTTGATCACGCGTAACGCAAAACGAACGGGCTGACGATTCGTCAAACCGACCTCATCAACAAGAGCAAAATGATACGTACGCGTTTTCTCCGGCGAGACCGTCACCGAGAATCGACTCCCATCACCCGTCGCCTCGGCAACGACTTCCGTACCCGCCATCAGGGTCGCCTGCTCGATGGGCTTATTCGCCGAAACCGAGAAAACAACGCGGCTCCCAGGAAGCATCTCCCCGGACCGCTGCTCATCGCCAAGCGTAAACGGCGGAAGCCCGCAATAGCTCGGCGGAAC
>JAJRUK010000069.1 GCA_024277835.1 Planctomycetota bacterium
CAAGGATCGAATCGTCGGCAGACAGAATTTTTCGGACAGAGATCTTCTCCGCCTCGTAAGGCCAGTCGCGCAATGTCGCATGCAGGTCAACGTAAGACATGTGTACCGTCCCCCTCACAATCGCACCCCCAATAGGGTGCAGCCTCTTCCCCCCACCTCCTAGTGGTCTGCATGGAGTGTACGATTCGCGAGTCAAGTCGCGGTGGGCAAAAACTGCGGCGCTTGTGGGGTTATTGGGACGACCGCGCCTATCGTTGGGATGCAGGATGTATGATCGGACGTCGCACGTAAACGCGCTTGCAGCCTGTTGAACAACGAAGCCTCTGAATGACGCACCGGTACAAACCGGTGCAGGGAGTTGAAACAGGAGACAACACACCGGTTAAAAACCGGTGCCACACTTCTTCAACAGCCTGCTAGGCGATGCCTACTGTTGTACAAAGGGGAAAGAGGAGGCTTGATTTTCGGCGTCGAATGTTGGTTAGCCCTGCCGTTTCAAACAATCCGTGAATCTCGGACCATGGAGCGTGATGAATATCACGTTCAATCGCACCGATCACGACGTCGAAAACCGCCCACCCGATGGCGTTGTCGCGAAACCCGTCCACAAGCACAAGCACGCCGCCGGGCCGCAAGACGCGGCGCATCTCGCAAACGACAGCCTGCTGGTCCGGGTAATGGTGAAACGAATTGGCGCAGGTGACAACGTCGAAACTCGCGTCCGAGAATGGCAGATGTTCGCTATCGCCGGCGATGGCAGCTCCGCGCTGACCGTCGAAGTTGTTCTTGCGGGATGCTTCGGCACACATCGCGGGGGAAAAGTCCAGTCCGGTAACGGTGGCGGGCCAATCGGAGCGAAGGATCAAGCTGGCCAGCGTGCCCGTCCCACACCCGATATCGAGCGCATCAAAAGGAATGGGGTGCTCTTTCCGCCAGATGGCGATTTCCTGCATCATCGAAAGATACGCAGGTCCGAAAAGGAAGAAGTTCAGGAGAGACCGATCATACTGACCCGCCCACTGATCAAACTCAGACCGAGCGCGACTCTTGAACCGACCAGCGCGCGCGCAGCCAGACTCCAAGCTGTCACGGTTAGGTCCGGGTGCAGACCGATCGTCCGATTTGGGTGCCAAGCTCTCCAACGCGATTCCTCCGACGACGAGTATACAGCATCACGCGCAGTGATGAACTCTACGTCGGGCGTTAGCGCGAGGTTCGAGCAAACGTTAGCCCAAAACGTCAAGCAGGCGGTCGATCGTTCCGCGGAGGCGCTCGGGGGTTTCGTAGTCCCCTCGGGCGATCTCATCGCGGACCGCGCGAACACGGGCGAGACGGAAGGTCGATTGCTCGGTTGCTTCTGCAAGGGCACGTCCGAAATCTGAGAATTCGACTGTGTCCTCAATGGGGGCGGCGGATTGGGAATCGGATCCCGGGGTGACCGCCCGCTGAGAAGCGCCCGCGTACGAAAGCGGAGAGAACCCGCCTATGCTATTGATGATCTCACTCATTTGCCACGTCCTACGAGCGAAGTCACCGCTCCCATCCTCCGGACGGGAGAGTTCCTTATTCTGCTTCAACCCCAAACACGTTTGCCTGTCCGCCAGCCGACTTCGCACAACCCGACTCAGCCGCTGATGCCCCTGCACCCTCCGCCACGCATTCGTCCTGAACCACGCGGAGGAGAAACGACTTTGCCTGTGTTGCGAGAAGCCTATCCAAGGCAACTCATTAGCGGACCAACCACCGTTATCAATATCGTCCGCCCCTTTTCACGTTCTTGAAGAAAACTCGTCTGTGGTAGGTTTTTGCCACACTGACGTACAAGATGTTGCAACTGCGGGAAGGGGGCAGGGCTACATGTGGGCCGGTGGACCCGCCCAGACCCGCCGCGTGACCCAGTCGCGCCGAGCTACCCGCCATGCGCCGGTCGCCTCGCCGACGCAGCCGCCCGTGTTTACAGTCCTGACGGGGCGGTTCAGTGGTTGTTTTTAGTCCCACAACCCTCTTTTAGGGCGGACCACAGCAGATCGGCGAGGATGTCAAGCTGAAAGGGCTTTTCGATCGGGACAAAGTTGGGGACAACATCGGCCCCTGATGTGGCGGCGACCATCTGGACAGCCACGATGGCCAGGTTGGTCTGGCGAATTCTCACGAAGAGGGTCTCCGCGTCGGATGCCAAGTCGTCGGAGGCGACAATCGCATCGAGATGCTCTGCGTGGACAGTGTGGTCCAGCTCTTCGAGAGACCCAATCGCGAAAACGGTGAAAAACCGCCCCAGGTAGGTCGTCAGCGACCACCGAAGCAATGGATCGGCCTCCATCACTAGGACGATCGGTCTTCGCTGCCCAACTCCCTCATCCATCGACGCGTCACCCAAAGTTAGACTTGCCCCTGATCGTATCACCGCTGCGATTGGGGCAGATTCTGTGCCACTTTCAGCGAGAAGGAGATCCGGAACGCTGATGTCGATTCGCTGGCACTTGGTTGGCGGAACATGATGTGCCAGACTGTAAGGCGGTATCGGTTCGGAAACCCTGTACAATGGCACAATGACCCCAGCAGCTTTTGAACAACTAAAGCGCTATCTCGAATTCGGCAATGCGGACGCGGAGAACATCCGGTCGCTCGCCGGGGAAGCGCGGGCGCTCATTCCCAACGTGGTAGAGCAATTCTACGGACATATCCTTGCAGATCCGGAGACACTCCGGATCTTCACCGGCGGAGAGGAACAAATCGATCGTCAGCGAAGAGTGATGCGCGGTTGGTTGGAAGATGTCTTTGCAGGAGACTACGGTCCGGAGTATGTCAAAAAGCGAACTGAGATAGGACACGCGCACGTTCGCGTCGGGTTACCGCAGCATTACATGTTCACGTCGATGGAAGTGGTTTGGCGCGGTTTTTTTGTTGGACTGATCGGGGATTCGACAAGCGCGACGCGACGTCGAGAGCTTTCGTCGCTGCACGCGCTCTTGATGCTCGATCTTGCGATCATGCTGGCGAGTTATCAGGACAGCTACACGGAACAGGTTCGCAAACGCGAGCGAAGCGCGGTCGAGGAGAAGCTAACGCGCGCGGAACATCTCGCTGAAATCGGGCAGTTGGCTGCTTCGCTTGCGCATGAGATCAAGAACCCACTCGCGGGAATCAGTGGCGCGATTCAGATTATTCAGGACGCAATGCGCGATGACGATCCACATCGACCGATCATCTCCGAAGTGATTGGTCAGATTCACCGCCTCGATGCAACGGTCAAGGATCTCTTGCTCTATGCGCGTCCGATTCCGCCAAAGGCTACGTCTTTCCCGCTCGCCAACGTCGCTGCTCGCGTGCTGAGCGTACTGCGCGAAGAACCGGCGATGTTGCGCATCCGAACAGAGTTTGATCCCGGACCGGTGGGTGCGACGATCCATGCGGACGAAGCACAAGTTGAGCACCTGTTGATGAACTTGATCCTCAACGCAGCCCAGGCATCTCCGGCGGGGGAAATCGTACGGGTTCGCATTCAGGAAAATGGTAGCGGGTCGCTGCGTTTCGTGGTTAAGGACAACGGTGTCGGAATGCCTCCCGAAGTTCGCGATCGAGCGTTTGAAGCCTTTTATACGACCAAAGCGAAGGGCACGGGACTTGGCCTATCCATCTGCCGCAAGATTGTCGACGCACACAATGGCACGATTTCTCTGGACAGCGAGCGCGGTGGCGGTACAACGGTGATGGTTGATTTACCCCGTAACAAGAGCAACAACAGTTTCGAGTAAATGATATGACCGTACGTGTATTGATCGTCGAAGATGAGAAGTTGATCCGCTGGTCGCTTCGCCAGAAGTTCGAAGCCCGCGGTTTTGACGTGACCGACGTCGAGAATGCGACGGAGGCGCGCGAGGCAATCAGCGCCGGTGTGTATGATCTGGTCATGCTGGACTACAAGCTTCCTGATGGGACGGGGCTGGATGTACTTCGTGACATCCGAAAAATCGATGATGACGTCGTGGTCATTATGATGACCGCGTATTCGAGCATCGAGAGCGCGGTCGATGCGATGAAGCTCGGCGCATACGACTACGTCACCAAACCCTTTGACATGGACCACGTGCTTCGTACGGCAGACAAAGCGCTAGAGACGACAAAGCTGCGGCGAGAGGTTCGTGAGCTTCGAAAACAGGTCCACCACGACTACGCCGTGGGAAAAATCATCGGTGAAGACAAGTGCATGAAGGAGCTATTCGACGTGATCGATCGCGTCGCGAAAAGCGCCGCCTCCACAGTGATGTTGAGGGGTGGCTCAGGAACGGGCAAAGATTTGATTGCTCGCGTGATTCATTACAACTCTGAACGCGCTCCGCGACCCTTTACCAATATCACTTGCACCGCGCTTTCCGAAACACTGCTGGAGAGCGAGCTGTTTGGTCATGAAAAAGGGGCATTTACTGACGCCCGAACGACAAAAAAGGGCTTGTTCGAGCTTGCCGACGGAGGGACGATCTTCCTTGACGAAGTGGGCGACATGCCAATCGGACTGCAGGCAAAATTGCTTCGTTTTCTCGAAGAAAAGACGTTTCGACGCGTTGGGGGGACCAAGGAAATCACGGTCGATGTTCGCGTGATCTCTGCCACCAACCGCGACATTGAAAAAGCGATCGCGGATGGGTCTTTTCGAAGCGACCTGATGTACCGATTGAATGTGATCCCGATCTATCTCCCCGCGCTCCATGAGCGAGGCAATGACGTGCGACTGCTGGCGAATCACTTTGTCTCGGAGTTTTCAAAAGAGTTTCGCAAGTCGATCGTGACCATCGGCGACGACGCGTATGAAAAACTCATGGCGTATCATTGGCCTGGCAATGTTCGCGAGCTGCGCAATGTGCTAGAGCGGGCGGTACTCTTGAGTCTCAAGGACACGATTACCGCAGAGGACATTGTCCTCGGCCCGCGCGCATCCAGTGCGCCGGAAGCGGGCGATGGACAGGTGTCGATCCCCGAGGACGGTCTAGACCTTCGCGAACTTGAGGCGACGCTTCTCAAACAAGCGCTGGAACGAACGAACAACAACCAAAGTAAAGCGGCGAAGCTCTTGAACCTCTCGCGCGATGCGTTTCGCTATCGCCTCGAAAAACTCGGGCTGAATTGACTCGCTCGGGTCTGAGGTTTACCGAGAAAGACACTTCCGGCCCTCTGTAGCGAGGGGTATGCGGGCATACCGTGATCTCCTCATGGCGATCAGAACCCCCACCGAATTAGCGATTCCAGTCGATGAACACCGTTTCTTACCCCATTGGCAGTGCCTACACAGTTTTTCAATATTTTTCTTGTGCCTGAGTGTCGTTGGGGGTAGATTGGATGCAGTCGATCGGTTGGGACCAAGTCAGGAACTTCGGCACCCCGGCCAATGAACGCGAGTTTTCAGCGCGAGATTGCCAGCTCTTCCAGCCCATCATCACGCGCTGAGGACGGTCAAATACAGTCGATCTGCTGAACGAGACACCACTCGCTCGCATGAAGCGACGTAACCGAGACAGAGAGACCAACAATGATCAATGTAAGACGACAAGTGGCGATTTCGACGATCGTGGTTGGCTGTTGCCTGGGGCAAAGCCTCGGTGCAGTCATACAAGTCCCCGGCGATTACGCAACGATTCAGGGTTGCATCGACGCGTCGACGAACGGAGATGTCTGCTCCGTTTCCGCGGGAACGTACAACGAAGCCATCAACTTTCTTGGCAAAGCAATCACGGTGCGCAGCTTGAGTGGCGCAGACGCCACGACAATCGACGCAACGGGTCTTGGCGCCAGCGTCGTCTCTTTTGAGACTGGAGAGGATACGAATTCACGGCTTCTTGGATTTACGATTACCGGCGGTGTCGGAACAGTGAGCAGTGGGGCACGGTTTGGCGGTGGGGTCTATATCTCCGGCGCCAGCCCAGCGATCGCCGATTGCGTCATCACCGCCAACACTGCCGTCGGCGGCATTGGCGGCGGGATTTTCAGTGTCGGTACGATTAACGCTCTCGGAACCACGGGCAGGTCAACGCTGACGAACTGTACCATCAGTAACAATTCCGCCAGCGAAGCCGGAGGAATGTTGGCATTTGGCGGCTGTCCGACATTGGTCGGTTGTGCTTTCATTGACAACGATGCTGTCGGCAGCGGAGGGGGCTTCACGAACAACAACGCCGCCGCAATCCTAACCGACTGCACATTCAGCGGAAACACCGCTTCAATCGGTGGTGCGTTTTCCAGCAGGAAGGACAGCGGCGTTGCCCTTGACGCGACGCTGACGGGATGCGCGTTTAACAACAACACCGCATTCCTTTGGGGCGGCGGGATGAGCAACTCGAGCACTAACCCGACCGTTACGGATTGCACGTTCACAGGCAACACCGCCCATTGGGGCGGCGGCATGGACAATAGCGCCGGCAGCAACCCGATCGTGACAGATTGTACTTTCACGGGTAACTCAGCGACCGGTGGCGTCTCTTCTTCCTCTGGTCACAGCGAGGGCGGTCAAAGCGGTGCGGGTGGTGGAATGAATAACTTCGACGCAAGCAGCCCGACCTTGTTACGTTGCTCTTTCGTCGGGAATATGGCTACGAACAATTCGGGCACCGCATTCGTTGCCGGTACTGAAGGCGGCGGAATGTCGAATGGAAGAGGCAGCAACCCAACGGTTACCGATAGCTTTTTCAGTGGAAACACCGCGAAGAATCGCGGTGGCGGGATGGATAACTACGACAACAGCAGCCCGATCGTCACCAACACCATCTTCCGCGATAATTCAGCGCAGTACGGTGGTGCGATGTACAACCGTAGATATGACAGCAACCCAACTATCACTGGCTGCACATTCGAGGATAACGTAGCCTTTATCGATGACTTCAACTTCGGCGGGAAGGGGGGGGGTATCAATAACGATTTTTCCAGTCCGATCGTGACGGACTGCACTTTTTCCGGGAACATTGCTTTCCGAAGCGGTGGCGCAATGCAAAACGAAGATAGCGCACCCGTCGTCAGTAACTCTACCTTTCTCGAAAATGCCGCCCCCGGTGGTGATGGCGGCGCGATGTTGAACTTCTCGTCGAATCCCGCCATTACGAATTGCGCGTTCTCTCGGAACTCGGCTGACTTTGGTGGCGCGATGTCCAGCCGCAATCTTGTCGCGTCGCCTGGTCCTTTGCTTGGTCCTGATGTGACCAACTCCACATTTTCCGGCAACAGCGCCGCATCCGGTGGCGCGATGCATTACTTCGACAGCCCCGCGACAGTGATGAACTGCAGCTTCGTGGGCAACTCCGCGACGTCCCTTGCCGGTGCGATGTACATCGACAATAGCGGTGTTCCTTCGAGCGTGACCAACTGCACATTCGTTGAAAACCAAGGCAGTGAGCAGTTTTCGCCGTTTGCCGCCGTACTTAACCGAGGGGTAGGGACGCTAACGGTGGCAAACTCAATTCTATGGGGTAATAGCGTACAAGAAATCGGAGGCGCGAACGTTTCCTTCAGCATTATTGACGGAGGCTTGCCTGCTGACAATGTTGATGGCGGCGGCAACATTGACTTTGATCCCCAGTTCGTCCTCGACCCATCCGATGGCGGCGACGGTTGGGGCGACGATCCCAACACGCCGGGCGTTGACGAAGGAGCCAACGACGACTTCGGCATCTTGCGGCTGCTCGAAGGGTCGCCGGGTATCGACGCGGGGGACAACATGGCTGTCCCGCTCGATGTCGCAGATCTTGATGGCGACATGGACCTCGCAGAGCGAACGCCTGTCGATCTCGGAGGCGCGCCGAGGTTCATCGACGATGTAGATACGCTTGATACGGGCGTTTCCGATCCGCCGACATACGTCGCCGTTATCGACATGGGGGCATTTGAGCATTTCATCGACTGCAACCAGAACGGTATCGTTGACGAAACCGAACCTGACTGCGACAGTGCACTATGGCCAGCCAACGGGATACCCGATTACTGCGACGTCGCCCAGTGCGCGGGCGACTTTGGATGTGGCGACTGCACGCTGAACGGTATTCCCGACGGATGCGACATTGGAGCGGGCGAGCCGGACGACAATTCCAATGGTGTTCCTGACGTATGCGAAGCTGTCCCGCCTGCTCTTATGGCGCTCGCCTCACCCATTGATAAGGATCGAGTCATTTCATTGATCGTTCCAGAGAATAACCCCAGCGTAGCGACCGCACTACGTGTTTCACTGACGTCGCTGCACAACGTGACCGGGTTTGTACCCATCGACACGCCAGATTTCTCCGCGATGGAGGGTGAGTTGCGTTTCGTAAATCTCATTTGCGACGGCAATGGCGAGCCGATTACGCAGTGCTTGGATTCAGCAGCCTCCACGACCTACTACGCATGTGCGACGCTTGGGTGCGTCCCTGAATATGCTGATTGGGCTGGTCTGTTCGGCGGTCTTCCGTTGCACATTAGTGGAAGCGCGATCGTTCCGGATTCAGTCTATGGTGTTTCACAATTACCGGCGTTTTGTGCTGGCGATGAAGCAGCGTGTGCGACGGCGTCGGCTGAGTTTGCGTGTGCAACGCTGCGATGGGGCGATGCCAACGGGTCATTCACGGTCGATGTGACCGACATCGTCGTCACGGTCGATCGCGTCAAGGACGCGCTTGACTCGGTGCCGGAGTACATGTGCTACGTTCGGAAGCAACTGCTTCAGCCACAAACCGATGCGCCAAACGTAACGGATGTTGTCCTGCACGCTGACGCTGTCAAAAGCGCCGCCTACCCGTTCGCCATTGCAACATGCCCGTAGCGGCGACACGGTCGCAGGAGCGTGTGGCACGTGCGCGATCCGCTACGTTTGACCGGTGCTTGCCCTACGCAAGGACGCTCATGAGCAGGCCTCGTGATGCTTCACTAGTTGCTTCTGTTTCGGAGTAGGGGGACGCTGGCGAGTTCTGTTGGGATTTGCCATTGCGTTTTTTCTCGGATATCTCGGTGCGTGCCTGTTGTTCGAGTCGAGCGGCGGCTGCAGCGACGGCGCGGTCTTGCCCGGAAGGATTCGCAGGGGCGAGCGCCGCGCGACGTACCTGCTGCATTTTTCGGATCGTCGCGTTGGGGTCGCCCGCTATTTCAGACGTGTCGATACTGACTTCACCGCCGACAGCGTACTGTTTTCCGTTGGGTCCGGCTTGATAATCGAACGTTGCGCCGCCCGATGCGTATTGACCGGCTGCGCTTTTGTGGGCTGCTTCGTGACGGCGAACCTCCGCGTCGCGCTTCTTGAGTTTTTGAACGTCCTGCTGCTCTGGATCGCCTAGCGCGGAGACCTGGCCGACGTCGTTCTTGGAATCTTTTCCGCTGGTGAGCCTCGCGGCGCGAGAGAGTTCAACACGGTCGCCCTCCGTGTCGATCTTGTTAATCTGCGATCCCTTCGCCGGGTCGCGTTTTGTCTGGACGCCCGCAACACGGACGATACCGGGACCGAAGAGCGCCGCTAAGAGTGTATTGTTGGAAACTTCGCCGATCATATTGTGCGACCTGGAACCGGGCGCTTTTGTCACGCCCCGGTAGCGACTCATCGGGCTTCTGACGGCGAGAATTGAGGTCCGGGGCCGATTTCGGACGCTGATTGTGCTGTAGCAATGGTCTTTATTGCTGGAAATGTGAAAATGGGCGATTTTTCTTCGGTTGTCTCGGTCGCCGATAATCGTCGTTTTTTTCGGACGAAGAGGCGGGGATATTCCTTGAAATCGGAACCGGGTATTGGTATAAGGACGGTAGTTAGGGGCAGAGAGTCGTTCAAGTAATGGGGGCGAGGTCGATCGGGTTGAGTTTTTTTCGATCGAAGTCCGTCTCGGGGAAGCAAGCCGCAGGGTCTTTTGTTTTTGGGACATTGGAAATGGATTGTCCGACGCTGCGCGTTGATCGCGGAGTACGTCGGGAGTGGTGAGCTTCGGCAAACTGAAAGGAAAAGAGAGATGCGAAAAGAAATGCGGGTTTTCGTGGGTGCGTTGTTGTTGACGGGTTTCTCCGTAGCAGCCATCGCCGGGGGTCGTGGCGATCGCGCGGTCAAGCGCGATGCGATCAGTCTACACTTGGCGAGTGCTTCGCCGCAGGCGGGTTTCCGGCAGGTGACTGCGCCAACGGGTAACCGGATCTATGTCTCGTCGCGAGCGACTTGGACGTCGCTTGACGTACTGAGCGTGGATACACTTCCGGGTCGTGGCGGGTCGACGCTTACAATGCGTCTTTCGGGCAGCGCGTCAAACCGACTGGCCGGGCAGGTTCGTCGCGTGAGCGATACTCAGGTCGCGATTTATTCCGGCAAGTCGATCATCGCCATGGCGAGCGTTAGCCCTGACGGCAGCCTGACAATCGGTGGCATCACGCCTGACCGCAGCGAGCAAATTCGCCGCGTTGTGGATAGTCAACCGATCGCGCCTTCTGGTCCGTTGGTTACGGTGGTCGCTGCTGGCGAGCTGAACGGTCAGTATCTTATTGATGTTTATGTCGAAGGTGTCGCTTCGCTTCGCGGGTATCAAGTTCGCTTGACGACCGGCGGTGGCGACCGTGGCAGCCTTGAGCTGAAGCGCGTTAGCGTGGACAACAGTCGCGAAGACTTTGTGTTCTCGGGAGCGACGGTGATCGATGCGAGCACTCCCGTGATGCGTCAGCTTGCCTCGGTTCGGTCTGACGGCCCCACACCGGCGAATCTTTCGAGTTACCTCGGAACCTACGCCTATACGGCAACGAAAGATGCGTCGGGACTCTTCCGCGTGAACGTTGAAGCAGGAAACGACTCTGTATTGGTCGGCGGTCGTAACCAAGAGATGAGTTTCAACGTTGGTGCTGACGCTCGAATCTTCATCGGGTCTGACGGCAAGGGCGGCCCCGACACGAAGTAGACAATTGAATTAATGATCGGTTGCCCGGTGGCTGCGCGTCGATCGCGTTCGAGCCTCTCCCGCATGACTTGATCGTGAGGGGCGTCGCCTCGCGGTGCAACCGTTTGCTAAATCTCGACGATATCCGGGTCAGCCCATGTGGCTGACCCGGTTTTTTTGTGCGCTGGCGATTGCGCTATTTATCTCCGGCAGGCGGGCTTGACTTTTCGATGGACCTCAGGAAATCGGCGAGCGTTTGTGCGACGATGTCGTGGCCTTTGGGGGTCCAGTGCTGATCGTAGGTGTAGTAGACTTGTGTTCCAGCTTGTGCTGCTTCGCGCAGGGGCATGGTTAGTGTGACGAATGGAATGCCCTCGCGCATGCACCAGTCGCCGACAACTTGCTCGCGAGCATCAAGGTTCGTCATTAGGCGCTCTTTGAATTCTTCCGGTGCGGGAAGCGTCTTCTTCTTTCGTAGCGCCAAGAAATCGCGAAACTGCTCGGCGGAAACTCGATCCGCAACGAGCGGGAGTGTCACATGGGCTTTGGTCGGCGCGAAAACAAGTACGAACGAAATCCCCGCTTTTTGGCATAGCTCATTCATGTCCGCGATTTGCTTCCTGGGGTTTAACCAGTGTTTGTCCTGCGAGAACCGCTCGCGACTCTCATACATATCTCGCATCTGCTTGGGAGCGAAGGCGTATCTTTTCGCGGACGGACCAGGGGGAATCGACAGGGGCATCCAGTTGATCGCATTCGTATCAGGGATCGGCGCATTCGCGCGAATGGGTCCGAACGTGTTGATCAGCAAATCATCAATAGACGTGAGAATCGGCGACTGCTTCATGTACGCTTTGAATCGCTTTGAAATGCTCGGTCTGGATCGCTTGGCATCGGTCTTGGCGGATCGAAAATCGTTGCCTTCGTAGATCATGCAGATGACGATCTTCGGACGAAGTGACAGCGCGGTCTCGCGAAGTGCTTCGCGGTAATGAAGCGGGTCGTACCCGGACATGCCGGCATTATAGACAGACGTCTTGCGCATCGACGCGAGACGGGTTGGCCAGGGATGCTGATCGGAAACGCCTGAGCCTTCCGTAAACGAATCGCCGATCGCGACAATCTCGAAAGCGTCGCCCGCCCCCTGGTTGCGATAGCCACGGGCGTCGGTGTGCAATTCGCATTCGACGGTTCCGTATCCGTTCGGCGCATCTGGATAGGTGCGAAACACGGTGGGTCTATCTACAAAAGTCTCGCGAAAGACGGCGTCTGCCGGTCGATGGTAGGCGATGACGTCTCGGACATAGTGCTCAGCCTCGGGTCGTCGCAACAGAAAATCGACAACAGCCAGCGACGGCGTCAGGAACATGAGAATTGCAATCACCTGAAACCAGCGCTTCTTGTAAGTCGCACCGGTCGACCAGTCGATGTAGAAACTAACCGCCGACACGATCGCAACGCCAACGATCCAGTAGAAATGCGTACGCGAGTATCGCCCGAGCATGGTCTGCCTGTCGCGGGCGATGAGTTCGATTACGTCGCTGGGGATGATCCACAAGAGAAGATTCGTGACGACGACAACAGCGAGCCAGATTTTCTGCCGTGCGATCAACTTCATAACATCTCCATTCGTGGTCGGGTCTAGCGATGAAAAGAGGCAGGATATCCGAAACGAAGATGTTCGCCAGCGGACGCGCTACAAGGGGCGTATCGTGATCGCTTTGGGCGTCGTGGGGCAATAGAACTCACAGACGCCGCAACCGGTGCATCCATCGAGAACCACCGGCGGCCTTGCATCCTCGAAACGAATCGCCGTGTCGCCAAATGGACAGCGATCGACACACTCAGTGCAATCTTGCCCGTCGGTTCGCACGCATACCGACGCGTAGACCTCGGCTACGCCCATCGCGATCAGGTGGGGTTCGTACACCGATAGCAATGCACCGCTTGGGCAGACGTGTGTACACTGCAACCCTTCGCAGACAACACAGGGTGATTTCGATGGGTCGATCGCGGGCGTGCCCGCTGCATTTCCAAACGACTCCGCCAGCGGGTAAATCGCACTCGCGGGACAGGCCTTTATACAGTCGCCACATCGCTGACATGTCTCGTTGAACTTGGACTCGTCGATAGCGCCGGGCGGGCGGATCGTTACAAACTGACGAGGCAGGTTCATCTTTCGATCGAGATAATCCGCGACGGGTTCGATCAATTTGTCGGCGGCGCTTCTGAAAAACGCGCGGCGGGCTTGACTGTCGGCGTTGTCTTCTGTCATGCTACGATCGCACGAAGATGTTCTTTGAGACTGGATTATCTGAATCTGTCGAACG